>JAQCIA010000154.1 GCA_027620105.1 Verrucomicrobiota bacterium
AATATGAGCTGGTCGAGATACGTTCCGCTGGTCAATCCGGCCGCCACGCCACTGACCGAAACCGTCACGGCTTGCGATCCGAATGCAGGAATAGATCCACCTCCCGGCGTGACGGTGACCCATGCCTGGGTATGACTCACGCCCCACCCCACCGCGGTGTTATCGGCATTCGTAATCGTGTAAACAAATGTCGCAGGCAAAAATGGTCCGCCCTCCGAACCGGTGTAAGCCGCGCTGCCCGCCGGCGTAATGGATACCGGCTGGACGCCCACGGCGTCCCACGCCGCGCGCACCGCACTGGCCCAGGCCGGATTCAGGTCCAGCGCGGCCGACAGCCAGGCGCCGCGCACCGCGCGATAGCCGGTGTTCGGTGTGCAATACACGGTCAGCGCGCGATGAGCCACCTGCTCGGCGTTCGTGATCCCGATCCCGGTGACGCTATAATTGATGCCGTCGTTGTTTCCGTTGCCGCCGTCGCACAACAGATAAAAGAAAAAATTCTGCACGCCCGAATTCTGGTGGACTTCCTGGAGTGGGTCCCAGTGGGTCCCCTGGTAGCGGGTGGGTTGTTGGCTGCCGGCGCCCACCGTGACCGTATTCGCCGGATTGCGCATGTCGCGAAGGGCGGTCGAGATCAGCCAGCAATCCTCACCCATCAACCAGTCCGCCCGGCCGGGGTTCTTTGCCGGATAGCTGACCCGGTCGTCCGCCTGCCCGAAAAATTCCACGCAGGTTCCCATCACGTCGGAGAATGACTCGTTCAACGCGCCCGATTCCCCCGCATAGACGAGGTCCGCGCTGTATTCCGTTACCGCATGGGCAAACTCATGGCCGCAGACGTCCAGTACCGCAAGGCTGTTGGCGATCACGCCATCGCCATCGCCGAAATAGAATTCGTCGCCGTCCCAATAGGCGTTCACATAATTGACGCCCTCATGCACGTTGGCCCGCGCCATCGCGCCGGCTCCGTCGAAGCTGAAGAGCGCGTGCCGCTGGCGGTAATAGTTCAAGGTCACGTCGAAGTTACGCGCGGCCGAAATCTCGACGCGGTCGGAGGTCCCCCAGTCATTCGTGGTGCGGTGCGCATAGGTGTTCGCGTCAGGATAGCCGCTCGCCGCCACGTTCTCCACGATCCACACCCGGCTCGTATTGTGCAGATAGTAGTAGGGGTTGATGCTGTCGTGCCACCCGATGAAGTTGGTGACCACGCCGCTCTCGCCGGCCAGCAGCGCGCCGGTAATCGTGGCCGGGCTGCCGCTGCCGGAGGGTGGGGGGATGTTATGGATGTCGTTGAATCGCTGCAGGATCGAGCCGTCGAGCGCGTCAATCCAGTATCGCCAACGGCCGGCCTCGCCCGCGGCGTCGCGGTACGTCAAGGTTAACGCCTGCGCCAGGCGCGGGGGATCCTCGCGCGCATAGACCACCAGGCTGACCGCCTCGTCCAGTGCGCCGACCGGTTTCTTGAGCGCCTGCAAATCCGCCTGCGCAATGGCAAGCGCGCGCGCGGCATCCAGCGCGGGCGCGATGCCCACCGCGAGGTCGGGCACGTATCGCCCGTTGACTTCGTACGCCGCGTCCGCCTTGTTGAAATGCACGATGACTTCGCCGCCGACGACGGGCAGCCCCCGATACATCTGCTGCAGCCGCACATGGTGAAACCCGAGCGCATCGCCCTGCGTCTTGCGCGACCGGAATTCCTCCGCGGCGTTGGTGATGCGAAACAGGCCCGCGAGATTGTCCATCACGGCCACCGCGTCTTCCGCGTACTGGCCGCGCCCGATCGCGGCCAGGCCGCGGCCCGTCGAAAAAGCCTGCCGCGTGGAAAGATCGGCACCGCGAATCGAATTCGGGACGGCGAGCGCCCCGTCCCATTCAACCGCATAGCCCGCGCGCCTGGCCTCGTCGACCAGCGCCTGCTGCGTCGCCGTGCTGCTGCGCACCTGCGCGGTGGCGGCAGCCCCTGACGCGCGCTTGGATGCGCCTGGCGCGCCGGTCTTATTCACCGCGCGTGCCGACGAACTTGACGCGAAGAACAGCACGGCCGCGCAGGCCACTGGGACGAAAACACTTCGAACGCGCATGTCACGCCTTTCGTGATGGCGATCACCGTCGCCGCCGCTCGGACACCGGATATCGAACCTTCCCTGCGGCGTGGCCCTCGCCACGCCATTTCCGCTTTATGCAAGTCCAACCACGGTTAGGATGATATCACTTTCGCGCATGAATGCCATGAGGCAGTGTGGCAACTGTATCAGGCTGGCTTCCCCGGCCATGCTCACGGTGGCCTGCGCACAACGTCTCGCGCGTTGGTGTGCCGCACACTCGAATTTCGAGGCCCTTCGCGTGCGCCGCGAGAGCGCTGGTGCCTGCCCGTGGCATCCCAGACCCACGTGGGCGGCATCGGCCAAGCGCATCGTGAAGGCGCACCAGAATGAACCGATCGCCCTGACCCTGCGTGCGGGTGTGCCCTTCATTGTCATTTTTTTTCAGGCTGCTAGTATTCCGTATGCGAATTACCGGGGGAGAATTGCGGGGGCGGGTGCTAAAGGTGCCACGCTCGCCGGGGGTGCGGCCGACGCAGGACATGGTGCGTCAGGGGTTGTTTTCCATGTTGGGCGAACGGCTGGCGGGTGCGGCCTTTCTTGATTTGTATGCGGGGACGGGGGCGGTGGGGATTGAGGCCTGGAGCCGCGGTGCGGCGAGGGTGTGCTGGGTCGAGTCGGGGGCACAGGCGCTCCGGACGCTGGCGGAGAATGTGCAGACGCTTTGTCCCTCCGCGGGGCGCATCGTGCGCGGAGAAACCTTGCGCGTGCTGCGCTACGGCTTCGTTGAAGCACCTTTTGATGTGATTTTTGCCGATCCGCCCTATGGGGAGAAGCAGAGAGGGCGGAGGGCGGAAGGGATGAAGCCGGAGGGGCGGAAACCTGAGGGTGGGGGGCGGGACGGGGCGGAGTGGGCGCAGGTGTTGGCGACGATTGTTAACGGGGGCTTGCTCAAGCCGGGCGGGTGGTTGATTATGGAGCAGCGTGAGGGCGAGGCCGCGGTTGTGCCGGCGGGATGGCAGCTCCTGCGGGACCGACGGTATGGCGGCACGCGATTGCGTATTCTCGAGCAGGGCGACGGAATTAACAAAGAGGTGGTGACGGAGACATGAAAGGGACAGCCATATACGCCGGCACGTTTGATCCGGTCACCTTGGGACATTTCGATCTGATCCAGCGCTCGGCGGGCTTGTTTGAGCAATTAATTCTGGCGGTGGTGGTGACACCCAACAAGCGCAGCACACTTTTTTCGGCAGAGGAGCGGGTGGACATGACGCGCAAAGTCGTGGCCGGGATGCCCAACGTGGAAGTTGATACCTTTGAGAGTCTCCTGATTGACTATGCGCGCAAACGCGGCGTGTGCGTGCTGATTCGCGGGGTGCGGGCCTATTCGGATTTTGAATACGAGTTTCGCATGGCCCTGATGAACCGCAAGCTCGCGCCGGAGATTGAGACCTTGTTCATGATGCCAAGTGAAACGCAAAGCTACGTCAGTTCCAGCCTGGTCAAGGAAGTGGCCGCGCGCGGGGGCGATGTGAGCATGATTGTGCCAGCGCTGGTGCAGCAGGCGCTGACGGAGAAATATCGGAGCCAGGGGCCATGATCATCCGTCTGGGCGAGGTGCCGGCCACGGGGCAGACTTATCAAGGTGAGGAGCCGCCGGAGATCATTGATGTCAGCGCGGAACTGGGCGTGCGGCTGCTAGCGCCGATCACGTATGATCTGCATGCGTTGCGTGCGCCCGCAACGTTGCTGGTGTCCGGAACGCTGTCGACACGGGTCGAGTTTCGCTGTTCGCGCTGCGACGAACCTTTCGAGCGCGCGTACGAAGACCGCGAATTTGATCGGGCCTGGGAACTGACGCCGGACGGGCTACAATGGATCGGCCCGCTGGGTGAAGATCCTCCGGAGCAAGAGGTTGCGGATGAAAAGGGGGATGTTTTTCGGCATCCGGTGGGGGCCGGGAACCGAGACTGTGTGGACTTGACCGAGGATATCCGCGAAGCTATTATCCTCGCCTTTTCCGGGTACCCGGTGTGCAATCCCGACTGCAAAGGGCTTTGTGCGTCGTGCGGAATGAATCTGAACAAGGCAGCGTGCCGATGCACGCCGCCGGATGAAAATCGCTGGACCATACTTGATCAGTTTGGCACCCAGTAGCAGGAGGCTGGCATGGCTGTTCCAAAACGGAAAACGTCGAAGAGTCGGAAGAATCAACGCAAGCGCTCGCACCGCACATCGGTGACGACGGGCACGCGCTGCACGCAGTGTGGCGGCCTGCGGCGCCCGCACCGGGTTTGCCCGGCCTGTGGCTATTATGGTGGTCGCCAGGTGGTGACCGTCGAAGCGGCCTGAGCCCGGCCCGGGACACGGCATGCGAATTGCAGTCGATGCCATGGGCGGCGACTTTGCGCCGCAGGTGATCGTGCGTGGCGCGCTGGATGCCGCGCAGCGCCTGCCTGCCGTCACCGAAATCATTTTGGTCGGTGATGAGACGCGCATTCGCGCCGAATTGCCCAACGGCCAACTTCCCGCCAAAATCCGGATCTTGCATGCCTCCGAAGTTATCGGCATGGAAGAATCCCCCGCGCAGGCCGTGCGCCGGAAAAAAGATTCCTCCATCAGCCGCGCGATTGACCTGGTGAAGCATGGGGAGGCGGACGCGATGGTGTCTGCGGGCAATACGGGCGGTGTGGTGGTGGCGGCGACGCTCAAACTGCGAACGCTCGAAGGCGTGTTGCGGCCGGCGATTGCCGCCGTGATGCCCACGCAGGACCGGCCCCTGATATTGATCGATGCCGGCGCCAATACGGACTGCGCAGCGGAATTGCTGGTGCAGTTTGCGGTGATGGGCAGCGTCTATGCTGAGGCGATTCTCGGGCAGGCCAACCCCGTGGTGGGGTTGGTGAGCATTGGTGGTGAGGACTCCAAGGGCAACGACACCACCAAGGCAGCCTTCAAGATGCTGAACGAGTCCCCGCTCAATTTTCGGGGCAACGTCGAAGGTCACGATTTATTCCTCGGCGCGACGGATGTGGCGGTATGCGACGGGTTCGTGGGGAACACGATCTTGAAGACCAGCGAAAGCGTAGCCCATGCGATTGTGCATTGGATGAAAAAGGAATTTAAGAGCAATCCCATCCGCCTGCTCGGCGCCATACTGCTGCGGGGGGCCTTGAAAGCGATGAAAGGCCGGATGGACCCCGAGCTGTATGGCGGCGCGCCATTGCTCGGCGTGAACGGCGTCTGCATCATCACGCACGGGGCGTCCTCGGCGCTGGCGATCCGGCATGCGATCCGCGTGGCATCGGAATATGTGGATCACAATCTCAATCAGTTGATCACGAAGCGCATCGCGGAAATAAACGGCGGGCCCAAGGGATGACGGCGGGAAGCACATCCGCCGGCTCTGCAGCCCCTGGATTTGCATCCGTGGGCATCATCGGCACAGGGGCCTATTTGCCCGAGCATGTGATGACCAACGCTGAACTCGAAAAGATTGTCGAGACCTCGGACGCGTGGATCACGTCCCGCACGGGCATCCGGCAGCGGCATATCGCGGCGGCGGATCAGGCGACCTCGGACATGTCGGCCATTGCGGCGCAGCGCGCGCTGGATGCGGCGGGGATCAAGGCCACCGAGGTGG
>JAQCIA010000155.1 GCA_027620105.1 Verrucomicrobiota bacterium
CGGATCGGTATCTGGATGCGGGCGATCCATTACCCGTGATTGCGCAACTACGCGCGGCGGGCGTGACGTTTGTTGCGCAGGACGGCCGTGCCGTGACGCACGACACCTGTGCGGTGGTCCTCAGCACGGCGATCGAAGGGGACAATCCAGATGTTCAGGCGGCGGTGCGATTGGGCGTGCCGCGTCTGCATCGATCTGTGGTGCTGGCTGGTCTAACCACGGGCAAGCGGTGCATTGCGGTGACCGGGACATCGGGGAAGAGCACGGTCACGGGCATGATCGGGTGGATACTTGATGTGGCCGGTTTCGATCCCGTGGTGATCAATGGTGCGCCGGTATTAAACTGGGCCGATGCGGAACGGGTGGGGAATTATCGGGATGGAAAATCCGCATGGTGCGTGATTGAAGCGGATGAAAGCGATCGCTCGCTGCTGAACTACGCGCCGCAGTGGGGTGTGATCACCAACGCTTCCCGCGACCACTTTGAGATGGATGAGACCTTACGCTTGTTTGCGGCGTTCCGCGCGAAGGTCACGCAAGGCGTGGTGAGCACGTTGGATGAACCGACGCTGCTGACGGGGGCCCGTATCGCACCGGGACGCGATGGGGTGATCATTGAAACCGCTGGGCTGCACTGCACCGTGCCCCTGATGGGGGCGCACAACGGCGAGAATGCCGTGATTGCGGCCACGCTGTGCAGGCGCATGGGCATCGATGCGGCGACCGTTGTGAAGGGGCTGGAAACCTTTCGTGGTGTGGCGCGGCGTTTGGAGCGGATCGGCACCGCACGGGGCGTGCTGGTGGTTGATGACTATGGCCACAATCCGGCAAAAATTCGCGCGGCCTGGGAGAGCCTGGCGCCGCACGCCGCGCGGGTGTTTGGCATCTGGCGACCACATGGATTTGGGCCCCTGCGGTCGATGCTGGACGATTTAACCGAGACCTTTGCGACGGTGTGCCGACCGGATGATCGGCTGTTCGTGTTGCCGGTGTACGATGTGGGGGGCACGGCGGACCGGTCGGTGCATGCCGGGGTGCTTGTGGAGCGTCTGCGTGCCCGAGGGGTGCAGGCTGCGGTCGCCGAGGTGACGAACCTGCCGGAGCAACTGGCGGGCGCGGTGGGGCCCGGTGATGTGGTGGTCACGATGGGGGCGCGGGATCCACATTTGACGGATCTCGCGCGTGACATCCTGCGTAACTGCAAACGCGGATGACACAAATAGCGATCATGATCGTGCGCAATGAGGAGGCATGCCTGCCTCGTTGCCTGAATCATCTTGCGAATCAGGGGCTCCGGGCTGCCGTCATTGACAACGACTCGACGGACCGCGCGCGGGAGATTCGGTAGGCTATTTCGCCGGGCGTGGTCATGCGTGTTGCCCCCGCGCCAATTGAAGGTGTTTCCAAAGTGGAAACCGACGGTCAGCCGTATCGCAAGTTTTCTGCAGCGCCGCTTGCCCGAGGGTGGCACCACAATCGCATCGGCATTAGTGGGGGCGGGAGCGCAGGAGGTAGGCGGCGTAGACGGCCCCGCCGATGAGTCCCCATAGTAGAATGGCGCCGTAGAGCATAAGTGAGAGCGAGACGGCCTGTGCGGCGGCGACGCCCATGGCGCCCAGCAGTGCAAGTGTCACCGTTTCGCGTGTGCCGATGCCTGAAGGCGTGACGGGCACGGCCGCGATAAGATTCACCGCGAAAAAGCAGGCGAGGTAATCCAGGGCGGTGAGGGGCAGGCCCAGGGCGACGCCGAAGGCGACGGCACCGCCGACGGCCGTGAGGTGATTGAGAGCGGACAGGGCCAGTGTGCGGACAAGGAGCCCCGGGTGCCGCAGCACGAAATGAAAGACGCCATAAACTCGCGCGATTATTCTTCCGGCGGGTGTGGCATCCGTCCAGCGCTTCAGGAATGGCACCCGTTCGAGGATGTGTTGCCCGAAGATCAGCCAGATCCCTAAAACGGCGCATAGGAGGATCCCGATGGCAAGCAACAGCAACGCACGCGATTCGGGACGATCCCAGAACAGGTCGCGGCGGAAGAGCATGGCAAGGGGTGCGAGGACGACAAGGGTCATCAGACCGATGAGCCGGTCGATGAATATGGACGTTACAATCTCCGTCTTCTGCTGATGGCTTTCACGCGCCACGAGGACGGCCTTGACCACGTCGCCCCCGGTGGCGCCGAGGAGGAAGACATTGAAGAACTGGCCGATGAAATAGAGTTCCACGACCTGGCGAATGGAGAGCGCGAATCCCTGGGCCCGCAGGACAAGAAACCAGCGCAGGGTGCCGATGCAGAGGCAGACACCGGTGGCGCTGGCACCGAGCAAGAGCAGCAGCCCGTGTCCGGCGGCATCATGGAACGCCTGTCGCAGGCTGGCCAGTTCCCCTTGCTGGTCCAGGCGATGAAAGATATAGGCGAGCAACCCTAGGCCGAGCAGCAATTGCAGGAAGGTGGCCAACCGCTGCTTGTTCACGCGGTCACCGGGGTCGCTGGGGGCGGTTTGTCTGTATCGCCGACGGATGCCCAGGCTGTGTTCAGCACGGCGATGGCGGCGCGAATGCGTTCTGGCGGTGTACCCGGCGCAGGCTCAAGCACTTTCAATGCTTGCGGGGGAATGACGGGAGCCAGCGCCGCAAAATCAATCTGTCCATCGGGCGGCATGAGGTGATCATGGGCGGGCGGGGCCACATCGTGCACGTGAAAACCCGCCAGCCAGGGGCTGAGTTTGCTGATCCAGTGCTTCTGCGAGGTCAGTCCGAGGTTCTGGCGAATCTGGCCGTGGCCGAGGTCATGCCAGTGGCGGATGTGTGGTGAGTTCACTTTCTGACAGATGGTCTGGATTTCCATTTCCGTGGGAATGGCTTCCCAGGTGGGCAGGTTCTCGAAGGCCAGGGCGATGCCGGTGCGTTCCAATTCAGGGAGGAGGGCGGCGATACCAGCCTCCAGGTGGTCGAGGTAGGGCGGAACTTTCTGGTCGCGCTTCAGCAGGAGTTTGGTCTTGGTGCGTTCGAAACGCGGGCTGTACTGCTTGCCTTCCTCGGCCAGGCGGATCAGTTTTCGCGTGTAGGCGCGCATTTCCACGTTGCCGGCATGGCAGACGACCACGCGTGCACCGATTTCGGCGGCGAACTGGATGGTGGCGGTGGTGTGGCGTACGGCGCCTTCGCGCACGCGCGGGTCAGGGCTGGCCAGCACGAAGAGTTCGGGGTGACCCTGAGGGGCGCCCATGGGTACGGGGCAAAAGTTATGCACGCTGTTCACGCGCACGGCGCCGTCCGCGACCATTTTCTTGATACCGGGGACGAGGTCCAGGGTCAGGTCATAGCCCAGTTCAACATGCGTCAGCCCCGTGGTTTCGAGGATTTCCTCGATGACCCGTTCACCTTCCGTGTGGTGGCGCGCATTCCAGTGGGTGGAGATGGCGAAAGTCGGCGGCATGGCATAACCGTGATCGTGCTGTGCTGAAAACAGAAAACCCCGGCTGGCTGGCCGGGGTTTTCATACAACGACGCAATCCGAAGCCAAGCTGACTTCAGTCCGACAGCAAGCGGGCGCGGGCGCGGGCGGACTTCTTCCGACGCTTTTCGCTGGGCTTCTCGAAGTAGCGGTTGGCACGTAACTGCTTCATCATGCCTTCCTTATCCATAATCTTCTTAAGCCGCTTCAGCGCCTTTTCAACCGTCTCGCCGCGTTTTAGTTTTACCTGTATCACAACGCAATCACTCTCCCTTCCTCATCCTGGCCGCACTGGTAGCTGGCTCGGATTTAACAAATTCTGCCTTGAAATAGGCTAGGGAAGGGAAGGGGCGGAGTCAACCGCATTTCACCTGATTGTTGCTATTTGTTTTGAGTATCGTAAATAAGGTATCGATAACGTGTTATGTATGAATAGTGTGCAAAAAGCATGCGGCGATTCCTCCGCTGGAGATCACACAATCCCGCCCGCGTTGGTTTCCGGCATAGAGCCGGATATCGGCGAGTCGCAGGAGAGCTTCGGAATTATCGGTCTTCGCCGGCACGGAAGCCAATCCGATTGTGACCGTCACGCGTCGGTCTTTGCGCTGTGTGAAACTGACCGTGCACCACGACCTGCAAGTGGGGACATTGATTCGACAATGCGACATGGAGAACGCCCTGTCGGCCAAGCGGACGCGCGACGAACGGATCACGCCAATGCCGGCGGCTTGTCCCTCGGTCCGGACCTGCTCACGAACCTGCGCAAGACGGTTGAAATGATGCTAAAATACTGGCGCAGCGCCAGGGACGGATACTACCAGTCGTCCAAGGGTGGGTGAGTCCAGCAGTCTGATGGGGCGGCGGTACGGGAGCTGCTAGATAGCGGCTGAGGGTAGCCACATGCTGAATTGCCGCTTGAATCTCGCAATGTCGGGCGCGATAGGCGCAGCGCACATTCGCATTTCTGCAATGCTTCTAGCCGGGCTGGCGCTTCTCGTGGTTGTCCCGCGCGCGCCGGCGCTCGACCAGAATCTGAACGGCTACAACGACGTCTGGGAAATGCTCTATCAGGCGACGAGTCTGCCGCCGGGTGGCGATCCGGATATCGATGGTTATACGAATCTGGAAGAAAGCCGTGCGGGTACGGATCCGGGAGATGGACTGTCGGTCCCTCGGCTGTGGCTGGATGTTAGCTCACCGGTCGGGCTGAGGGCATTTTGGCAAACTGTCGGCGGCAAGCAGTACACGCTGCTGGAGTCGACGAATCTGGTGGGTGGAGCCTGGTCGAGTGCGGCGGTCCTGTCACCCACAGGTGGCGTTGCCGCGGTGGCGCTGACGGCGTCGAATGCGGCATATTTTGTGCAGATTGCCATCGTGGATGTGGACAGGGATGCGGATGGTGTGACGGACTACGAGGAGCGGGAGCTGGGCTTTAATCCGACGACCGCGCACAGCGCGCATCAGGACGCAACGGACTTGCAACGCGTCACGGCCGGCCTTGCGAGCGCCAGCACGGTGACCGTTGCGGTGCTCGATGCCCGCCTGAGTGAACGCTGGCCGGATCCCGCCGTGGTGGCATTTCGTCGGACTGGGGGGGTGGCGCCATTGGCAATCAACTTCAGTTTGGGACGCTCCGCCGCGCTGGGCGGAGACTACACCTGCTCCTCCACGTCCAGCATTGTGATGCCCGCCGGCGCGCGGGAAACGTGGGTGGAGTTCCATCCGATCGCCGACACGAACGACACCGAGGGTGTGGAAGCGATCACGCTCACGCTGCTGGCGAGCACGGGGTACGTCTTTGGGGCGAGCAGCGTTGGGACGGTGCAGCTCGAGAATGAAACCAACGGCGCACCACCATCCGCCAAGGCGGCGGCGCGCCTTTTGAATCAGGCGGCGTTCGGGCCGGATCAGGATTCGCCCAACGATGCGGATGACATTCCGGAGAACGTCGAGGACGTCATGGCGCTAGGCTTTGCGGGGTGGATCGATGCGCAACTGGCGCGGCCCTTGGGATTGTTGCAGCCCTGGGTGGACTGGGCGGTTGGCAATGCGTCCGGCCTTGCGCTGCATGGCAACTGGAAAGAGTTTTCCTGGTGGAGTCGAGCCATGGGAGACCCCTATCTGTCACCGGACGCGCTGATCCCGCAGGCCGTGGATCCGTTGCGACAACGCGTGGCATTCGCGCTCAGCGAAATTCTCGTGGTTTCGGATCGGCC
>JAQCIA010000156.1 GCA_027620105.1 Verrucomicrobiota bacterium
GTCACGGAACAGTGGCTGCCCGATGGGAGGTTCGCCCTGGGAGTGACGGTCGCAGCCCCCCATTGATGTCTTCGCGCATGAGCGTTTACGACCTTAAGCCGCAGTTTCAGAATCTGCTTCGCCCCGTCTGCCGGGCCATGGCGCGGCGGGGCGTGTCGGCCAACCAGGTCACGGTTCTGGCGCTGGTCCTGGCGTCGATTACGGGCGGCCTGATCGCGGGCTTCTGCGGCGCGCGGTGGACCTTGCTGCTGGTCCCAGTCGTGCTCTTCGTGCGCATGGCATTGAATGCGATCGATGGCATGCTGGCCCGCGAGCACAACATGAGAACGCCGCTCGGCGCTGTGTTAAACGAGTTGGGCGACGTGGTGTCGGATACGGCGATCTACCTTCCCTATGCGGTCGTTCCCGGCATGCCCGCATTGTGGGTTGTGCTGATCGTGGTGCTGGCCGTTATCTCGGAAATGACCGGCGTCGTGGCTGTTCAGATCGGCGCCTCCCGGCGCTACGATGGCCCCATGGGTAAGAGCGACCGGGCCCTGGTGTTGGGCCTCCTGGCGCTGCTGTTGGGGCTCGGCGTGCCGGTTGGAACGTGGTTGCACGTCTTTCTGCTTGTGGTGATGCTGATGCTGGGCGTGACGATTTACCGCCGGGTGCGGCGGGCGCTGAAGGAATGCGCATGATGGCATGGTCAAAACCAGCGGAGAATACGGTCATTGCCGCGGGCGTCGTCCTGGGCTTGCTCATCATTGCCAGCGTGATCGTCGCCGCCATGCGCCTGGCCCGCCCGGACAAGGATTACCGGGAGCTGGAACAGCGCATCAAGAGCTGGTGGATGATTTGCGTGCTGATGCTGGGAGCGATCCTGGCCGGCGGCGTCACGGCGCTGCTCCTCTTCGCCTTTGTCTCCTACCTGGCGTTGAAAGAGTATTTCTCGCTGATTCCCACGCGCCGGGCCGACCGGCGCGTGCTGTTCTGGGCTTACCTGGCCATTCCCATTCAATACTGGTGGGTCTACGCCGACTGGTACGGCATGTTCATCATCTTCATCCCCGTCTATATGTTCCTGATCGTCCCCATGCGGCTGGTGGCGATTCAGGACACCAAGGGCTTCCTGCGATCGGCCGGATCGATCCACTGGGGGCTCATGATCGCGGTCTTCTGTCTGAGCCACGCCGCCTGGCTGTTCGCCCTGCCCGCGTCGCGCAATCCTGCCGGCGGCAGCGCCGGGCTGGTGCTCTACCTAGTCGGATTCACGGAGTTGAACGACATTGCCCAGTATTTGTGGGGCAAGTCGCTTGGAAAGGGAAAGATCCTGCCCGAGGTGAGCCCGAAGAAAACCTGGGTGGGTTTTGTCGGTGGCGTGGCGACAACCGCCTGTCTATCCGGTGCGATCGCGCCGTTTCTGACGCCCATGGGGATCCGGGAAGGCCTGCTGATTGGTGCGGCCCTCGCCTTCTTCGGGTTTCTGGGTGACGTGACGGTTTCAGCTCTGAAGCGAGACCTCGGCATCAAGGACAGCGGCAGCGCGCTGCCGGGGCACGGCGGCATCCTGGATCGCATTGACAGCCTGATGTTCACGGCGCCCCTGTTCGTTCACTACATCCGGTATTATTACTACTTATAGACACAGCGACCGATATCTGGAACCCGTAGGGGCGGCGCGTGTCGCCGCCCGCGGGCGTCGGCGAGCGACTCCCCTGCATAGAATTTACGACGTCCTACTGTTCAGCACCGAATGAATCGCCGCCGCACTGATTTATGATCCCATTGCTCAGGGCGCTGTTCTTCTTTCTGATCGTCAGACCACTGGTGACCGTGGTGCTGGGCATTAACATTCGCGGGGCGCATCTGTTGCCGCGCAGCGGTCCGGCCATGCTAGCAGCGAATCACAACAGCCACCTGGACACCCTGGTGCTGATGTCGCTGTTTCCCCTGCGGTTCTTGCCGCTCCTGCGACCGGTGGCCGCCGCCGACTATTTTCTGCGTAACAAAGCGCTGGCCTGGTTTTTCCTGAACCTCATCGGGATCATCCCGCTCAACCGCCATACCGGCACGAAGGATCCGAATCCCCTGCAACCCTGCATCGACGCCCTGGCGCGCGGCGAGATTCTGATTCTGTTTCCGGAAGGAACCCGCGGCAAACCCGAGGAAATGAGCACATTCAAGTCCGGCATCGCGCATCTGGCCAAGTGCGCGCCCGATGTTCCGACGATTCCGATTTTCATGCGTGGCTGCGGCAAAGCACTGCCGCGCGGCGAGGCGCTGCTTGTCCCGAATATCTGTGATATCAACGTCGGACACCCCCTGCGTTGGGGCGGCGACAAGGCCGCTTACATGCGGGAATTGGAGAAGGAATTTGGCGAACTGGCCGATGCGATGCGTCCGTTGTGTCAAGACGAGGAGGCAGTAGATGTCGACGAGAACGTGTGAGACAGGCGAATTCAAAACGTGGGACGGTGCAGCGCTCTTCTGCCGCACATGGGCGCCGACCGGGCCGAGCGACAAGGCCGTGATCTTGATCCACCGCGGGCACGAACATTCCGGACGCCTGCAGGAACTGCTCGACGCGCTGGACTTGCCCGCCTTCTGGGCGTTCTCGTGGGACAATCGCGGGCACGGTAAATCGCCGGGCGAGCGCGGCCATGCACCCAGCTATTCGGCGCTGGTGCGCGATCTGGATGCTTTCGTCCGGCATGTTTGCGCAACGCACAGCATTTCCATTGAGAATGTGGCCATTGTCGCCAACAGCGTCGGCGCCGTGACGGCGGCGGCTTGGGTGCATGACTATGCCCTGCGGATCCGGGCGATGGTGCTCGCCGCGCCGGCTTTTCGCATCAAGCTGTACATCCCCTTTGCCATTCCCATGCTGCGTATGCTCATGCGCGTCAAACCCAAGGCGGTCATCAGCAGCTACGTGAAATCGAAAATGCTGACCCACGATCCGGCCCAGGCCCGGGCCTACGACGAGGATTCACTGATCACGCGCGATATATCCGTCAAAATCCTACTCGGGCTCCACGATGCCTCCACCCGCATCATGGCAGATGCCGGCGCGATCGAGACGCCCACCCTGGTTCTCTCCGGTGGCGCCGACTGGGTGGTGCAGAACTCGGCGCACCGGCGGTTCTATCGCGGCCTGTCATCGCGCATCAAGCGTCTGGAGTATTACCCCGGGTTCTTCCATGCCATCCTGTTCGAGGCCGATCGGGCCAAACCCATCGCGGAGGCGCGGCGATTTGTTCTTGAGCGCTTCAAGCGCCCGGTCGACCGGTCCGCGCTGATTGAAGCCGACCAGGGCGGCTACACGCGCACGGAATACGATGAACTGCGGCAACCGCCGGGTCTGTTGAAGGATCTTTGTTTTCGCATGCAGACGTGGCTGATGCGCACGCTCGGTCGGCGCCTGAGCGAGGGCATCCGCATCGGCGCCGAAACCGGATTCGATTCCGGCCGGTCGCTCGACTACGTCTACGACAACGAGGCCCGCGGCGTTTCGTTTCTGGGCCGTATGATCGATCGCGGCTACCTCGATGCCGTGGGCTGGCGAGGCATCCGGGATCGGCGCACACATCTGCGCGAGTTCCTTGACCAAGCGAGCACGCGCATCGCGGCAGGCGGCAACGTGGTTCAGATTCTGGATGTGGCCACCGGGTGCGGACGCTACGTGCTCGATGTGCTTAGCGAACCGCGCCACCGCGAGGTGCATGCCTGCCTGCGCGACTTCGAGCCGCGCAACTTGGAGCAGGGGCGCGCGCTGGCGGACAAGCTGGGCCTGGCGCACGTCGTGTTTGAGCAGGGTGATGCGTTCGACAAGGACGCGCTGCTGGCCGTCACGCCGCGCCCCAATATCGTGATTGTGTCCGGACTGTACGAACTGTTTGCGGACAATCGCATGCTGCTCCGGTCGCTGGAGGGGATTGCCGGCGTGCTGCAGGACGGCGGGTATCTCGTGTATACCTGTCAGCCCTGGCACCCGCAGGTGGAGCTGATTGCGCGCACCCTGACCAATCGCGACGGCAATCCCTGGATCATGCGCCGTCGCACCCAGGCGGAAATGGACGAGCTGGTCCGCGCGGTGGGATTGACCAAGCAAGACATGCGCATCGACGAATACGGCATCTTCACCGTTTCCGTGGCGCGGAAGCAGGCCAGTGGATGACGTCGCGTATAATCAGCGGTGCGATATCCGCCGCTCAGGAACGAACAACATGAATCAAACGCTCATGCATCCGCTCGTGGCCAGTAGCGTCGGCAACCTACTGGGACTGATCGCGGCGTATGGGTGCGAACCGCGCTATGTGCCGCGCCTGCTCTACATCATGATGATGGCGCTGCTGGGGCAACCGGCCATCTGGCTTGAAACCGCAAAGTTCGGCAGGCGGGTGGCGCGGCAACCCATCGAGCCCGCGCCCCTGTTCATCATCGGGCACTGGCGCAGCGGGACCACGCACCTGCAGAACCTGATGAGTCAGGATCCCCAGTTCGGTCGCGTGACGCTGCTGCAAGCCGCCATGCCCCACACCTTTCTGACCCTTCCCGAGGCGATGAAGACCCGGATTGGGCGCATGCTGCCGCAATCGCGATTGATGGATAACGTGCCGGTTGGCGCGAACGTGCCATGGGAAGAGGAGTTGGCGTTGACGGCGGTGGGGCGGCTTTCCTTCTATCATGTGTCCTTCTTTCCCCGCTGCATGGAGCGCATCGTGCGCGAGGCCGTGCTGTTCGAAAACGGCAACGCCGCACTTGTGGACCGGTGGCAGCGGCAGTACCTGCATTTTCTGCGGAAGGTCCAGCTGGTGCAGCCCGGCATGCGGCTGCTGCTGAAGAATCCCGCGAACACTGCCCGCGTAAGCCTGCTCCGGGAGATGTTTCCGGGGGCGCAGTTCGTTCACATTCACCGCAACCCCTACAAAGTCTTCACGTCCTCGGTGCACCTATACCAGAAGGCGCAGGAAGCCTGGGGGTTGCACCGCACGGACCGCGCGCGAATCGTTCAACAGGTCCTCGATTCCTATCCCAAGTTGATGCGCGCCTACTTCGCGCAGCGCGTGGGACTTCCCGACCGTGACCTGGCCGAGCTCAGTTTTCAGTCGCTGCAGGAGGATCCGATCGGCGCGCTGGCCGGCGTTTACGGTCAGCTGAATCTCCCGGGGTTCGATGCTGCGCGGCCGCATTTCGAGGCCTACATCGAAAGCCAGCGGCATTACGAAAAGAACCGCCTGCCGCTGGCGGCGGATGAGAAGGATGCGGTTGCCCGTCAGTGGAAGGATGTGTTTGAGACGCTTGGCTACGCGGTTTAGCACGACATGGAGCACCGCCACAACGCCCCCAATTCGCGCGTCGGCCTTTACTATGCCGTGGGGGCGGCGCTGGCTGCCCTGGTCGCTGTATGGGGATGGCCGTGGACGGGTGTGGCAATTTGGCCGGCGCTGTCGCTGGCCATTGTCGCCGTGGGCTATTTCGGTGCGGGGCCGCGCATTTACGGAAAACGGGATGGCCGGCTGTCGCGGCGCACGCTTCTGTTGATGGCCCCGAGTCTGCTGGGGCAACACCTCTCACTCACCCATTACCGGGCGCAGTGCAATGCCTGGGACGAAGCCATTCCCGGACTGTTGATCGGGCGGGTGCTGACC
>JAQCIA010000157.1 GCA_027620105.1 Verrucomicrobiota bacterium
GGCGGAGTCGCCGTGAAAGGTCGCGCAAGGTGGTGTCTGGCACTGGTGCTGCAAGCGGCGGTCCTAGTTGGGATGGCGCTGATGGCCATCGCCGTGGGCGCAACAAATCTGCCGTTGGGCGACGTGATGGCGGCGCTGTTTGGGCGTGCGGACGGGGTGACGACCACCATCGTGATGGACATCCGGCTGCCGCGCGTGCTGCTGGCCTTTGCGGTTGGCGGCGGGTTGAGCCTGGCCGGTGTGATCCTGCAGGGGATGTTTCGCAACCCGCTGGTGGAACCCTATACGCTGGGCATCTCTGGGGGTGCGGCGCTGGGTCTCAGCGCATGTGTGGCGTTGGGCCTGGGTGGCGCCTGGGGGGCGCTGGCTTTTCCGGCAAGCGGGTTTGCTGGGGCTGTCGCCACCGCGTTGGTGGTTTATGGCGTGGGAACACGACGCGGGATCATGCATATCCGTGATGTCGTGCTGGTGGGCGTGATGGTGAGCTTCGTCTGTTCGTCGCTGGTCATGTTGGTTATGGCCCTGTCATCTGCGGAGGACTTGCAGGGCATTGTGTTCTGGACGATGGGAGCGCTGGAGGAAACGCGCCCGGCGCTGCTGGCGACGGTCCTGACGGTGACGGTGGGGGGGCTGGCGGCTGCGTATGCCTACGCCGTTCGGCTCAATGCGCTGACCTTGGGCGAGGACGGCGCGGCGCATCTGGGCGTGAACGTCGAAGCGACGAAGCGGGTGCTCTTTGTGCTCGCGGCATTGCTCACGGGTGTGTGTGTCTCGGTGGCGGGGATCATTGGTTTTGTGGGATTGGTTGTGCCGCACGTCGCGCGCATGCTGGTGGGGCGCGATCATCGGATTCTGCTGGTCTCGGCGGTTCTCTGCGGGGGGGCGTTTTTGATCGGTTGTGATCTCCTTGCGCGTACGTTGATAGCGCCGCTGCCCCTCCCGACCGGTGTCGTCACGGGGATCGTGGGGGGCTCGCTGTTTGTCTACTTGTTGCGGCGGGGCTGACGCATGTACAGGGTGGCACGGACATGATTCTGGAATTTGAGAAGGTGACCTGCGCGTATCCGGGCGGGTTCACGCTCACGGAGATTGATTTGCAGGTCCGTGCGGGTGACATGGTCGGCATTGTCGGACCCAACGGATCGGGAAAAACCACTCTCGTGCGCGCGGCTTCGAGGACGCTACGGCCACGCGCCGGCATGGTTCGCGTCGATGGTCACGACATCTGGAGTCGCCCCGCCGTGGACCTGGCGCGCACGGTGGCCGTCGTCTCGCAATCGACGGAAGCGGTGCCCATGACCGTGGTTGAATACGTGCTGTTGGGGCGCATTCCGCACTACGGGCAATGGCAATTTCTCGAAACATCCTCGGATCGCGACATTGCGGCGCGGGCGATGCAAGCGACCGGCTGTGATGTCTTTGCGGAGCAGCTTCTGACGGAACTCAGCGGTGGCGAGCGGCAATTGGCGCTGGTGGCCCGTGCGCTGGCGCAGGAACCGCGTTTGCTGCTGCTCGACGAACCCACGACCTACCTCGACATCGCGCACCAGGTGCAGCTGCTGGATCTCGTTCGTCGCCTGAATCGCAAGCTTGGGCTGACGGTGGTGATGGTCATGCACGATTTGAATGCCGCGAGTGAATACTGCGGGCAGCTGGTGCTGATGGCGGGTGGGCGTGTGCGTATGGCAGGTGCACCGGAATCGGTACTGCGGTATGATGTGCTCGAAGACGTGTATAAGACCGTGCTGGTTGTCGGACGCAACAGCGTGACCGGGAAGCCGCATGTGTTCCCCGTGTCGGAGGATCAGCGCGCGCACAGCGCCGCGCAGGGACGGGGCTAGACGCGGGTCATTGTGATTGGTGGAAGCAGGACGGCTCGGAAGCCATTCCGATTTTGGAACGCAACATGCGCATGGATCGAATCTATACGAAGACGGGTGATGCCGGGCAGACGAGCCTGGTTTCAGGTGAGCGGGTGGCGAAGCAGGATCCGCGGGTGGATGCGTTCGGGACCATTGATGAGTTGAACAGTGTGATCGGTCTGATCCGGACCTGGGGGAGAGAGTCGTCACAAGCGTCCGTACGCGAGGAATCGGCGTGCGTGATGCGCCAGATTCAGAATGATCTTTTCGATCTCGGCGCCATCGTTGCCTGTTCCCCCGTGCGCGTCAGTGCCATTCTGCCGCCGTTTCCGGAGACGCGTACGCTATTTCTCGAGCGGCGCATCGACCATTGCCAGGCGACATTGGGTGCGTTGACATCGTTCGTTCTGCCTGGTGGCAGCATGCTCAATGCGTATGCGCATCTGGCGCGGACAGTGTGTCGACGGGCGGAGCGCGAGTTGTGGCGGCTGCACGCGGAGTCACCCGTGCCGGACGGCATCCTGACCTATGTGAATCGCCTTTCGGACTATCTGTTCGTTTATTCGCGCTGGGTGATGCGTGCCGCGGGGCAGCAGGAGTTCCTCTGGGAGCCTGGTGGAGGCGCGGCGGAAGGGGAAAGTGGCGAGGTCGTAAGTCCGCCGCCGCTGGTGTAACGGTCAAGCGGATGTTCGCCGGTTCCTCGATCGAAGCTCGCGCGGGGGCCCGACTTCTCCTATTCTCGGTCACATGGAACGCAATCATGGAGAGCAGCCGTTTGCGCTTGTCATGCGCAAGTTCAACCTGAAACCGCACGAAATCGTCGTGGCGGCGAGCGTCCCCATCACGCACAAATTAATAGCGCGCGCCTGCAAGGGGCGTTGGCTCACGCCGCACTCTCGCGACCTTGTCTGCGATGCGTTGAACCGGGCAACCGGAAAAGTCCACACGCTGGGTGAGTTGTTCAACTATCAATGAGTCTGGCCCCGTCGCGCTTGTGGGCGGCCGAGATCGTGACCATGTTCGACACGAACGGTGCGGCCGACCGTTCGCGGGAACTGGATTGTGCGGTTGATTCGTTCTATAGTCCTGCGAACGAATTATGAACACAGACGCATCAACGCCATCTCCCGACAGCTCCGATACCACAGCACATGCGCGCACGCACCCGACATCCGGGCCGGTGCTGGACTTTCACGCATCGGCGATTTCCGGCACGGAGGGTGCACTGTGTGATGAGTTGCGTGAGCTTGGTTTTTCCAGTGTGCGTCTAAATCGGGGCGGCATACCGTTTCGTGGCGAGTGGCGTGATGGCTGGCGGGCGTGCCTGCAAAGCCGCATTGCATCACGGATCCAGGTGTTGATGCGGCGCTTTCCCGCGACGAGTCCGGAGTCCTTGTACAAGGGCGTACAGGCGGTGGATTGGACGCCTTATCTGACGTCGACACAGACGCTGTCGGTGGGGGCCGTGAGTCGTGGCAGCGAGGCACTGCATCACAGCGGCTTCGTGGCTCTCAAGGTCAAGGACGCCATTGTCGACCAGGTCCGGTCGCGCACGGGTGCACGGCCGTCCGTCTCTGGAACGGACGCCGATGTGCGTGTTTTTGTATACGTGGTGGGGGATAAGGCGTCGGTCTACCTCGATCTGTCCGGTGAATCGCTGCACAAGCGGGGCTATCGGTTAGGCGTGGGAGATGCACCGTTGCGCGAGACGCTGGCGGCGGCACTCCTGCGTCTTTCGGCGTGGGATCGTCGCACGCCTTTGGTGGATCCCATGTGCGGATCGGGCACGATCGCAATCGAAGCTGCAATGTGGGCCCTGAACAAGGCGCCGGGACTGGATCGTGAGCGGTTCGGATTCGAACGTTGGGCGAATTTTGGGGCGAAACAGCGAGCCGTGCTGAGTACGCTCAAGGGCGAACTGCGGGCGGCGATCACGGGGCAGACGCCGCGCATTGTGGCCGCGGATCGGGACGAAAAGGTGCTCGATGCCGCGAAGGCGAATGCGCGGCAGGCCGGGGTGCGGCTGGCGTTTCGCCATCAAGCGGTGGAAGACTTGCAGGGGACCGAAGGGCGGCATCTGGTGGTGACGAATCCGCCCTACGGAGTCCGCATGGATGTGGCCCCTGATTTTTACCGCGGTGTCGCAGCCGCGTTCTGTCGCCTACATGGATGGCGTGTGTGCTTGCTGGCCGGCACGACTGAGTATGCGCGCCACATGTCTCCCACGCCGGTTCGTCGCGACGTGCTACGCAATGGCGATCTCGATTGCGAGTTTCTGAGCTACGAGATCGCGTAGGGGACCTGCGGGCAATTGTTCGGGCTAGTCGAAGGTGAGGTAGACGATAAGTTCGTTGCCCACGCTTCCCGTGATGGTCAGGATGGTTTGCTGGCCTTCGAGAATGTCGACATCATTGAAGAAGCTGCTGTCGCCATTCGATTCATCGAGGACAACGCGGCGAACGCCCGGCACGAGATCGAATGCGCTCGACTTGCCATCCTTGGTTTCGCCGAGTTTCACGCCATCCACGTACACCGTCACGTTCCTATCGCCGTTGTTGTCGATGATGAGCGCGCCCTGACCGGGAGGTGGGGTGTGGTTGAAGCTGTCGTCGTCAGACTCGCAACTGGTCAGCAGCACCGTTGCGGAGAGAAGTGCGATGGATAGGCATTGGGCCAGTCTGGGCAAGTGCACGGGTGACCGCCGAGTGGGATGCATGGGGCAATGATATTTTTACCGGGGAGCGCTGTCCAGAGCGGAAGGCGGGGGGGCGACGGTGCCCTCGGCGCCGCGGACGACTCAAAATTCCCTTCGCTTCAGTGGCCGTCGCCTGCGTCAGCGCTCGCCACATGCTTCCGATACTGTCGATGCATGAACCACAGGAGCACAGTGGCAGAGGCCATTTCTCCGAGGTCCTCGATGATGGGGCGGCCGATCAGATCAAGCACGCCACCGCTGAAAATCATTGGAGAAATGGCGAGCAGCAGGAGCAGAGAAAAGCGCTTCAAGTCGGGCGGTGCCTTGATGAAGTTCCAGATCACGTAGAGCATGGCCAGCCCCTCGAGCAGTGCGACGGAGACCATCTCGGCGATATCCTTCGTGCGGATGTCCGCGACGGCGGGAATAAAACCCGTCTTTTCAATCCATTCGCCGACTTCTTCGTGAATGCCGACGCTGTCGTCGATCAGGACTACCGTGAATAGCAGAATCCAGGCCGACAGCACCCGTGCTGGCCGAAGTTTCCGCCAGCGTACGAGCATGGCGATCACGAGGAGCATCTTCAGGTATTGGCAGATCTCAGCGAATCCCCGGTCCCGCCCCAAGCGGAAGAACCTTGCATGGAGGATATCGCACGTCAACAGCCACTGGAAGAACACGGCGATGAGATCGAAGAGCGTAACGATCAGAATGATCTGTCCCGTGCGCAGCATCAGCAGTCGTGCTAGTGAGAATCCTTTGGCGGTCATGTCGCATGCTCCAAACGGGAACGGGGTTGGGGGCAGGAATCGCGTACGCGCGTATGGAAGCAAAGTTTGCCGGCCATTTGTAATAGAGCAGTTTGTGTTTGAGCAATGCCTTGCAGGGGACCGGCAACCGCAGCAGGGGACCGGCTTCCAGCGGAATTGCACTCAAGGAAGGATTCGGGTAATGTCGTGCCTTCTGCCCGACGTTATCGCTTTTCCGCCCCGGTAGCTCAGCTGGACAGAGCAAGAGTTTCCTAAACTCTAGGTCGCGCGTTCAATTCGCGCCCGGGGCACCATT
>JAQCIA010000158.1 GCA_027620105.1 Verrucomicrobiota bacterium
GCGCGGCCGATGGCGAGCATCTGCTGCTCGCCACCGGAGAGGGTCCCGCCAGACTGGCGACGGCGTTCGGCGAGGCGAGGGAAGAGATCAAAGACCTCCTGCTTGCGTGTGGCGCGGGTGGTGGCATCGCGTTCCAGATAGCCGCCAATGTCGAGATTCTCCGAGACGGTCAACTGGGGGAAAATCCGGCGGCCTTCTGGGACATGTGCCAGTCCGAGTTCGGCGACCGCATGGGCGGGCAGGCGCGTGATGTCGCGGCCCTGGAGTAGGACGGTGCCCTGGCGGGCGGTGTTCAGGCCGGAAATCGTGCGTAGCGTGGTGCTTTTTCCGGCGCCGTTGGGGCCGATCAGCGTGACGATTTCGCCGGCTGAGACCTCGAGCGAGATGCCCTTCAGTGCGTGCACGCGACCGTAGTACGTGTGGATGCCATCAAGTTTCAGGAGCGGTGCACTCACGCGAGGGACTCCTTGGCACCCGGGCCCAGGTAGGCTTCGATGACTGCCGGATTTTCGCGGATCGCGGCGGGGGCGCCTTCGGCAATGAGGCGGCCATGATCGAGGACGGCAATGCGATCCGAGACGGCCATGACCACCTGCATGTGATGCTCAATCAGCAGGATGGTGATCCGGCGTTCATCGCGCAAGGCGCGGATGAGTGCCTTCAGCGCGTCTGTTTCCCGCGGGTTCATACCGGCGGCGGGTTCGTCGAGCAGGAGGAGGCGTGGCTGGATGGCCATGGCACGCGCGATTTCGAGTCGGCGCTGATCGCCGTATGAGAGATTGCGGGCCAGTTCCTCGGCGCGCGCTTCCAGGCCCACGAAGTTCAGGAGATCGAGGACCTTGTCACGGGCGGAGCGTTCGGCGCAGAAGTAGCGGGGCGTATGGAGCAGGGCATCGGCGTAGGTGTAGCGGATGTGCGTGTGTCGTCCAACGAGAACGTTCTCGAACACGGTCATGGAGCCGAACAGGCGGATGTTCTGGAACGTGCGACCGATGCCACGGCGTGCGATGCGTTGGGGGGGTAATTTAGAAATCTTGCGCCCGAGGAAGTGAATGGCGCCGGTGGCGGGTGGGTAGATGCCGGTCAGGACGTTGAAAAGCGTTGATTTGCCGGCACCGTTCGGGCCGATGACGGAGAATATCTGGCCCTCGGCGACTTTCAACGATACGTCCTCCAGTGCCGCTAGGCCTCCGAAGTTCAGTGAAATGGCTGCGATCTCAAGCATGTGCGTGGTGATGTTGCCTGGGTGTGAGGGCGTGCCGAATCAATCGTCCTTTTCCAGTTCGAGGCGATGGCGGACTTCTGGAATCAGGCCCTGCGGGCGAAAAATCATCATCAGAACCAGAATCAGACCGAAGATCATGCGCTCGTACTTGGCTGGCTCGAGTTGGCTGGGCAACAGCGCAAAATTATATTGGAAGAATCCGAGATCCAAAACGAATCCGGTCTGGCGCAGGGTGTTCAGGAAATCCGAACAGGACTTCAGCACCTCGATGTTCAGGAGGGTGACAAGGGCCGCGCCGAGAATGGCACCGCGGATAGAGCCCATGCCGCCCAGAATGACCATGCCTAGAATGGTGATGGATTGCAGCAAGGTGAAGGATTCCGGACTGATGAAGCGCTGCTTGGCGGCGAATACGGCACCCATGGCGCCGGAAAATGCGGCACCGGTGGCGAAGGCGAAGAGTTTGGTGCGCGTGAGCGAAATGCCCATGGCGCGGGCGGCGATTTCGTCCTCACGGATGGCGACCCAGGCACGCCCGAAGCGCGAGTGGTCGAGGCGCACGTTGATCAGCACGACAAGGCCGATGATGGCGATGACAAGGAGATAGAAAAAGAGCGCATAGCCGAGGGCGGGGGAAGCATCGGGATTGAAGATGTGCAGGAGATCCATCAGCCAGGGAATCGGCGGTCGCTCGACAGGGGAGATGCCTTGCGGGCCGTTGGTGATGTTCACGGGGTGGTCGAGGTTGTTTGCCAGGACGCGAACCACTTCGCCGAGCCCGAGGGTGACCACGGCCAGGTAGTCACCGCGGAGGCGCAAGGCGGGCAGGCCGATGAGAATGCCCGTGATGGCAGCGGTCAGCACGGCGAGGGCGGCGAAGAGATAGAAGTAGGGCCAGCCTGCGAGGGGAAAGTTTCCGTTCATGAAGTAGCTGGCCTGCGTGGAGCCAAAGATGGCCCATGTGTAGGCGCCAATTGCAAAGAAGGCGGCATAACCGAGGTCGAGAAGGCCGGCCATGCCGACGACGACGTTCAGACCAAGCGCAAGCGCGGAAAAGATGCCGATCTGGATGCCGAGTTCAAAGAGGAAAGTGTTCGTGAAGCCCGCGAAGGGGATTGCGATCAGGAGCAGTCCAAGACCCGCGGTGAAGCGCACCGTGCGGGGCAGGCGCATGGTCAGGCAGAGAAACAAGACGGCCAGGACGGGCAGCAGCGTCCAACTGGCGCGGGGGGCGGAGCAGAGGGCGGCGCCGCTGGCGCAGGCGAGCGTCAACAGCAGGATGGACAGCAGTTTCGTCTTCACAATTTTTCACCCTCCTTGCGTCCCAGAATGCCCTGGGGTCGGAAGAGGAGGAATAGCACCAGGATCAGAAAGCCGAATATGTCCTTGTACTCCGTGCCGATATTGCCGTCGGTCAGGAGGGGCAGGTACACGCCAGCGCTGGTTTCCAACTGGCCAAGCAGGATCCCGCCCAGCATGGCGCCGGGGATGCTGCCGATGCCGCCGAGGACCGCGGCCGTGAAAGCGCGAATGCCGGGAAGAAAGCCGACGAAGGGGTCCACTTTTGTGTACAGGACGCCGAAGAGCACGCCGGCCACGCCCCCCAGCGCGCCGCCGATCAGAAAGGTGCGCGAAATGATCTGGTCGGGGTTGATGCCCATGAGGCTGGCGGTGTGGGCGTCCTGCGCGACGGCGCGCATGGCTTTGCCGAGGCGGGTGCGGGTGACGAGCAGTTGCAGGCCCACGAGCATGGCGAGCGAGACGGTGATGACAATGATGGCCTTCATCTGGATGGACAGCATTTCGGTGATTTGAAACGTGCGCTCCAGGGCGGGTGTGCTTGGGTAGTTCACAAAGAATTCGTTGTGCCACATGCCCTCGATCAGGCGCACGAGATCCTGGAGGAAAAACGAGATGCCGATGGCGGTGATCAGCGGGACTAGGCGGTTGGTGTTTCCGCGGCGGCGCAGCGGGCGGTAGGCGAGGCGTTCGATGGCCATCGCCGTGCCGCCTGACACTGCGGCGGCCGTGGTGATGCTGATGGCAAGCAACAGGTAGGGATTACCGACATGGGGCAGCAGATGGCGGTAGACTTCGGCACCGGTCACGGCACCGATCATGAAGACTTCGGAGTGGGCGAAGTTTATCAGGCCGAGGACGCCATACACCATCGTGTAGCCGAGCGCGATCATGGCATACACGAAACCCAGCAGCAGGCCTTCAAGCAGGACGCTGGGGAGAATCTGAATCAACACATCGCCGGACAATGGCAGGGCCTCCAAAAAATGCTGTCAATCTGGGATACAGCGAATAGACGCGAATTTACGCGAAACGAGAAAGATTGAACAGGAAAGGAACACCATCCAAGGATGAGATTCAGAGGGCCGTGGGAGGAGCGGGATCCGTGCGCGAAGGCTCGCCACGGGTGCGAGATGGCAGACCGCAATCCTGCGCTGGTTACTGTGGTGGGGCCGAGGATATGACCTTGATCGCCTTACCGGGGTAACTCGCTGTTTCCAATTTCACAATATAATAGTCCGAAGTCAATCGGTCGCCCTTGGCATCGAAGGCGATTTTGCCGGTGATGCCGTCCATGGTAACGGCGCGGATGGCGGTGCAGACAGCCTGGCGGGAGGGGCGTGCGCCGTTGTTTGCGCGAATGGCGGCTTCGAGGGCGGCGATGACGACATTGGCGGCATCATAGGCGTAGGGCGCGAAGGATTCAGGGGCGCGATGGAATTGGGCTTCAAAGTTCGACGCGAAATCCTTGGCCGCGGGGAACTGATCGATGGGGCCCGCGACCGTGGTGTAGATGGTTCCCGCCGACGCGTCCTGGGCAATCTTGACGAACTCCGATGAGTCAAAGGCATCGGGGCCCATGAAGACGGCCTCGATTCCCTTTTCGCGCATCTGCTTCACGAGGACGCCGGCCTGATCGTAGATGCCGCCGAGGTAAACGAGATCCGGCTTGTGCACTTGAATCAGGCGCACAATCGTACTGAAGTTGGATTTTTCCTCGGTGCCCGTGAAGCCGACAATGTTGGCGCCGAGGGCCTTGGCCTTGTCGCGAAAGGCTTCGGCGACGCCCTGTCCGTAGGCGGTCTTGTCCTGTACGATGAAGATCCTTTGCGCTTTCAGTTCGTTTACCGCGAACTCTGCGCCGACGGGGCCCTGCACGTCATCCCGCCCGCAGATGCGGCTGACGTTGGCGTAGCGGCGGTCCGTGACTTTAGGATTCGTGTTGGCCGGCGAGACCATGGCTAGGTGATAATCCTTGTAGACCTCGGAAGCGGGGATGGCGACGCCCGAGTTAAAGTGGCCCACCACGCCCAGGACGCTGGCGTCGTTCACGAGGCGGTTGGCAACGGCGACACCCACGTCCGGCGTGGCCTGATCATCCTGAGGGAAGAGTTGCAGATTGAAGCCAAGTTCCGCAAAGCGTGGTTGGGCTCCCTCCACGGCCATCTGGGCGCCGAGCTTGATGTACTCACCGAGACCGGCCTGGGCACCGGACAGTGGACAGCACGTGGCAATGCGGATCACCTGATTGTCGGCGCGGGTGGTGAAGGTGAGTGCGAGCAGCAGGGTGATGATGATCGACGGTATGCGCATTCCAGGTTCCTCCGTTGGTTGGCTTGAGTGTAGCAGATGACGACTGGGGGTGAAGCCGAGAATGTGGCACTTGCGCGATCGTGGGCTGCTAGCCACTACGTTTCGCGTCTGGTGCGCAGCTCGGCGTGGCGCAAGCAGTGCGTCAGGTGATCGTGGCCGACACCGGCGGCCTGCAGGAACGCGTAGCAGATGGTTGGGCAACGAACGAAAGTCCTTCCGCCTTTAGCGCCTTGCTAACGCGGTCACTCAGGGGTGAGGAGGCGTCCGCCGAGCTTGTTGATGCGTTCCGCACGCACGGGCGCCGGGGTGAGGGCGGCAACTTTGGTGAGCGCGTCGGCGCGCCAAGCGTGACGGGCCATGACGGTCCAGACGCCGGTCGCTGTTGTTCCCTGCTCCGTGCCGGAGATAATGACGGCGGGTAATTCAGGATCGCGCTGTGGTGAAACGCGTGAGCTTGCCACGGCGCCATTGCGCAACTGGCCGAGGGAGGAGAGGGTGCCGCTCAGCTCGCGGCGGTGGATGGGGATGGCGACGGGTCCGAAGGCGCGCAGATCCCCGCCGGCATTTATCCATCCGCAGGTTACGCCGAGTTTTTGCAAGGTGCGCGTGGCGAGATCCACGGCATAGCCCTTGGCGATGCCATCCAGCGTCAGGCGGACGGGGCGGCGAAGGCAGGCGCTATTGTGTAAGAGGATGATGTCATCCGCGTTGCCCCGATCCAGAGGGGGCGGTCCGCCATGCTCGGGGAGTTCGCCGCGTTGGACGAGTGATCCGCCGACGGT
>JAQCIA010000159.1 GCA_027620105.1 Verrucomicrobiota bacterium
ATTCAGGAATTGAAGCGCATTGACGACGGGCTGCGCACCGGGGCGTTGTTTGAGAACGCGTCCTGGCGCGGGCTTGTGCAGGACTGGCGTAAAGCGGGCAGCCGTTTGCATTTGCTCGGCTTGCTGCAGGACGAGGGGGTGCACGCGCATCAGGAGCACTTGTTCAAGATCATGCGGCGCGCGCGGCAGGAACATCCGCAGGGTGAGATCGTGCTGCATCCGTTTTTGGATGGTCGCGACACGGCGCCGCGGAGCGTGCTGTTGTACCTGGCGGCGTTGCGCGACGCGATGGCGGAAGTGGGTGGTTGCCGCATCGGCACATTCATGGGGCGCTACTTCGGCATGGACCGTTCGCGCAACTGGGGGCTGACGGATATTACCTACCGCTGCATGGTGGCGGGGGAAGGACGGCGCACCGACGGGATGGAGTCCGCGATTCAGACGGCCTATGACACGGATAAGACGCCGGATGGTGCCGAGATGTTTGACGAGTACGTAGCGCCGCATGTGGTCGGTGATTTTGCGGGCATTCGGGATGGTGACTGCGTGCTGCACACCAACTATCGCCAGGACCGCGCCATCCAGTTGACGCGCGCCTTCACCGATGACGCCTATCCGGGGAAGCGCCAGACACAGCCGCGGGTCAATTTCGTCGGCCTGACGCGTTACTTCGACGAGTTCAAGGCCTACCTGATGCCCCCCCTCGACGAAAGCGGCGGGATGGAGAATCTGCTGGGCGAAGTGGTTGCGAAGGCCGGTATCCGGCAACTGCGGATCGCGGAGACCCAGAAGTTTCCGCACGTGACGAGCTTCTTCAATGGAAAGTCAACAACCCCGTTTACGGGCGAAGACGACGTGCATGTGCCCAGTCGGTTTGATGCGGCGCTGTTCGCCGCGCATCCGGAAATGGATGCTTTCACGGTGACCGAAGAACTGCTCAAGCGGCTTGAAGAAAACCCCTACGGATTCATCGTCGTGAACTTTGCCAATGGCGATATGGTGGGGCATACGGGGAATCTCGCGGCGGCGATACGGGCCGTGGAAGTGGTCGACACGTGCGTGGGGCGCGTGGTGGCGCGGCTGCTGGAGTTGAATGCGCATGTCTTTGTCACGGCCGATCACGGCAACTGCGATCAGATGATCGACTATGCGACCGGGATGGTGAAAACTAGCCACAGTCTCTTCGATGTGGAATTCATCTATGTGGCCAAGGATGCGCCCGGCAAGACCTTGCGGAAGCGGGGGAAATTATCGGACATGGCGCCCACGGCGTTGGCCCTGCTGGGACTGCCGATCCCGAAGGAAATGACGGCAGATAATCTGATTGTTGCGTGATGATGGCTGATCGCCGAATCGAAAAGGTCTGTCTGCCGCTGGGGCAGTGGCGAGGCATCCTCGGCGTGGCGGCCTGCTGTCTCTGGCTCTTGAGTGTGTCGGCGCAGGCCGGTGTGTCCTTCGTGTCGAAATGGAGCCCGCGCAACGCGAATCGCCCGGAACGCTCCGCGACGCTCTACATTGTGCTCCACACCACGGAAGGCCCCACGCAGGGCTCCCTGCAAAAGGTGTATGACAATGGTGAAGCCAACTTTTTTGTGGATCCCGCGGGGCGCATCTACGGCATCGTGGATCGGCGGCGCGTTGCCTTCCACGCCGGGCGCAGCATGTGGAAAGGACGTCGCAATCTGGACGATGTCTCCGTCGGAATCGAGGTCTCCGGCTATCACACGCGCGATATCACGACCGCGCAATACAAGGCGCTGCGTGCCCTGCTGGAGGAGTTGCAAGCCCAATACAACATTGCGGATGCAAATGTGTTGACGCATTCCATGGTCGCCTATGGCGCGCCGAATGTCTGGCACAAGCGATCGCATCGAGGCCGCAAGCGGTGCGGGATGCAGTTTGGCACGGAGGCCGTGCGGCAGAAGTTGGGATTGCAGGACAAACACAAGTACGATCCCGACGTGCGTGCGGGGCGGTTGTCGGTGGGGGACTCGTACCTCGCGGAGGTCCTCTATGGTGGTACGCGGCATTCGCTGGCAACCGCGCCCGCAGTCGCTGCGGCGGCTGCGGACAAGGGGGCAAAGTCGACGCCCCGCGCGGCAACGGCGGACGTGGTTGAGGCGGGGGCGCCGTCCCAGCTAGGTGGTGTGATCACGCTGAAGCAGTCTGCCTGGGATGTGGCGCGCGGACTCTATAACGACCGCCAGACGCGCTACGTGTTCCCCGATGGCAAGACGCTGCGCGGTGACCAGATTCAGGACTGGAAGATGATCCCGCCTGGTACGCGCGTCTTCATTGGCAGTGAGGTGCGGGACAATCCCACGGAGCGCGTCATGCGTGTCGGGCAAGATGGGGCCAGCGCGCAGGAAGTGGCCGGCGAGGAGTTCAACGCGGCCAGCACGATCTACTTTTTGCCGGATGGACGCGTGCGGACGGGGGCCGAAATCTCGGCCAGTGAATTGGCAAAGGTGCCAACCGGCACGGGCATGCTGGTGGGCTATACGGTGGGTGGGTCGATCTCGGCCAAGCGGAGCGCATTCGTGGTGTGCGGGGTAAAGTGGAACCATCCCTCGACCTTCTACCGGCTGCCGGATGGCAAGATTGTGTCTGGTGATTCGCTCACGGAAGGCGCGATTCCGAGTGGGGCCAAGGTATTCTTCCGCAATTGACCGGTTGCACGGCGTGCGCGTCCTACGGCCAGGAACTTGGCGGGTAAAAAATGTCTAAAAAAGAATTCGTGAGTCCGCTGTCACTGCAGCGAGATGCATTCCTTCTGGCGGCGCGGATCTTTGCATCCGGGTATCGGCCCGAAGTGATTCTGGTGCTTTGGCGTGGCGGCACGCCGATCGGCATCGTGATTCATGAGTTCCTGCTCTACAAGGGCGTGACCACCTATCACGCTGCGTTGAAAGCGGAATCCTACACGGGCATTGAGCAGAACGTGGAGCCAAAGATCGAGCATCTGGACTCCGTCCTCGAATTCGTGAAGCCGGGCAGCCGGGTGCTGTTGGTGGATGATATATTTGATACCGGGCGGACCATCGTGAAAGTGCGCAAGCTGCTGTACAAGCACACGGATGACGTCAAGGTGGCCACGCTTTACTACGAAAAGAATACAAGAACACGACGGGTATTGTTCCCGACTTTTTCCTGCGCAAGACGGAAAACTGGATCGTGTTCCCGCACGAGTTGATGGATCTCTCACTGGACGAAGTCCGCGAAAAGGATCCGTTTCTTTACCGGCTTGCCCAGGGCGAGCTGCCCAGCGAGACGCCGGAAGCCGGCTAGTTCGGGCCGTCGTCGTTGCTTCACGCAGCGGCTTTTTCAATGCCCTTGCCGTCGGTGTGCCGCACTGTTACTGTTTTGCTAGCTCTTTGACATGTCGATGAGACGGCGGGTAGAAGACGGAAGTCCGTGCAAATCGGACGCGGTCGCGCCGCTGTAAGTCTGCAGGTTCCCTCCGGGGGAACCGCGCTGTCGCCACAATGCCACTGTTCCACGGGTCACGCCGCGAATGGGAAGGCGGCGACAACAGCAGACAAGCCAGAAGACGTTGCTACTCGTTCTCAATCGCATGTCATGGGCAGGGCCATGACGTCTCCTTCGCGTATGAGGGGATCCGGTGCGCTCGTGGCAGCTGCTTTCGGGCCTTCCGCTTTCCTTCTTCGGGAAGTAGAGGGCCCTTTTTGTTGGTCGTATTGCAAACCACACGATGCGCAGACATCGGAGAGGAGCCGTTGATGAAGCAGATGAGAAATTGGCTGGCACTGGGGGCCTGGGTGAGTCTGGTTGTTAGCGCCGGTGCGGAGGAGATCCGGCCGACAGGGGACAGTTCCGCCGAACTGACGGACATGGTGATCAGCGCCAATCGTTATCGCGTGCCGGTTACGGACGTCGGCAGTTCTGTGACGGTGCTGGAAGCGGCGGACATCGCGCACAGCGGCCAATCTACCGTACTGGAAGTGCTGCGTGGCGTGCCGGGACTGGAAGTGACGCAAAGCGGTGGGCCGGGGCGCATTGCCAGCGTGAACATGCGTGGCGGCAGCTCCTCGCACACGCTTGTGCTCATTGATGGCGTGCGTGCGAATGCGGCGACCTTGGGTGCGTTTGATTTCGCCAATGCTTCCGTGGAGAACGTGGAGCGCATCGAGGTGCTGCTCGGGCCGCAGAGCACGCTCTACGGATCCGAGGCCATCGGTGGCGTGATTCGCATCACCACGAAGCGTGGGGCGGTCGGGCAGGGCGGCAGCGCGCGGGTTGAGGGCGGTTCGCCGGAGCAGTGGTATGGCGCGGCGGAGGTGCATGGTGGACGTGAAGCATACGACTACAGTGTTTCCGCATCCTGGCAGCAGTATAACGGCCTCTCCACCGTGGATGAGAGCGTCGGCGCCACAGAGGATGATTCCTATGAGAATCTCAGTGCCGCCGGGCGACTGGGCTTCGCGGTGCGCGATGATGGCCGGGCGGATTTTACCTTTCGTGCATTCAGTGGGGAATCCGACGTGGACGGGTTTGAGGGGTTTCTGGTTGCGGATGATCCCAATGCAACGACGGATCGCGACGGAATCGCCGCGTCGGCGTCCTACCGTCAACCGTTGGCGGACTGGTGGAATCAATCGGTGCTGGTGGGCGTTTATGACGAGACGCTGAAAGGCGATGATCCCGACAGCGAGTTCAACAATTACCGCATCGACAATCGCAATCTCGATTTCAGCGCCCAGTCGGACCTGACACCCCTCGCACTGCATGTGTTCAGCCTGGGATACGAGTTTGAAAACCGGGCCGGAAAGTCCGGCGAGGCCTACGACAAGAACCTCGATATCCACTCCGTGTATGTTCAGGATCAATGGAATCCTGTGGGCAAGCTGCATGTGACGGCGGGTGCGCGCGTTGACGAGCATGAGGAATTTGGTTCGGAACCAACCTATCGTGGCACCGTGTCCTATGGCGTTCCGCTGACCAGCATCCGGCTGCATGGCAGCGCGGGTACAGGATTCAAGGCCCCGACGTTCTCAGACTTGTACTTTCCCGACTTCGGGAATCCGGACCTGGATCCGGAAAGCAGTGTCGGGTACGACGCCGGCATTGAGGTGGGGCTCGCCGATCTGGCGGCGGTTGTGGATGTCACATGGTTTCGGAATGATTTTACGGATCTGATCAGCTTCGATTCCACAACCATGCTTGCCGCCAATGTGGAGGAAGCCAACGCACAGGGTCTTGAAGTCAGCGGACAGGTGAGCCTCTGCACCAACGCGCAACTTGGGGCGAGCTATACCTATACGGACTCAGAGGACGAGCAGACGGGAGCCCCTTTGGCACGTCGCCCCAAGCAGCGGTACACCGTGCAGGCGTGGTACCAGCCCGTCACGCGGTTGAATACATCACTGGCGCTGGTGGCGGTGCGTGAGCGCCTGGATTCTGATGGAACGGACATGGATGATTACACCCGGGTCGATGTGATGGCGGAGTATGCCTTGCTTGCCTCGGTTTACCCTTACGTGCGGATTGAGAACGTGTTCGATGAAGACTATGAAGAAGTGAACGGATTTTCGTCACCCGGATTCACCGGGATTGGCGGTGTGCGCGTGGTCTGGT
>JAQCIA010000160.1 GCA_027620105.1 Verrucomicrobiota bacterium
GTTCGCCAATGATATCCAGATTCCACTGGAAGTGTTCACGCTTGCGCCCGCGGGTCATGCGCTCATAGCGGAAGCACTGGGCGATGGTAAACCACTTCAGAGGAAAGGTCAGGCTGCCTTGGCGGGCGGCGATCATGCGCGCGAGGGTTGGGGTCATCTCGGGGCGCAGGGCCAGCTCGCGGCCGCTTTTGTCCTGGAAGGTGTAGATCTGGTCGACGATTTCCTCACCGGATTTTCTCGTCAACAGGTCCAGGGTTTCCACAACGGGTGCATCGTAGGGTTCGAAACCGTGCAACTCGGCCACGCGCCGCCAGGTGTCGAAGATGCGGTTGCGGAGCACCATGTCGGCAGGATAGAAGTCGCGCATGCCCCGCGGGGCGGCGAAGGACGGCTCAGCGGAACTCATGCCGCTAGCTTTTTAGAACCCGGGCCTTCATCACCTTGCCCGGTTTGAATTTCACGACCTTGCGCTCCGGAATTTCCACAACGTCGGTTGGACGGTTGGGATTGCGGCCGATGCGCGCTTTGCGGCGCGTGATTTCAAAAACGCCAAAGTCGCGAAACTCGATGTGGTCGCCCTTCACGAGGGCTTCCGTCACATAATCGAGTGTTTTCTGAATCACCGTATAGACGTCTTCCTGGATGATTCCTGTTTCCTTCGATATCCGCACAACGAGTTCTCGTTTTGTCATGGTCCCAACCCTCCCTGATTTGCGCCAGATTCGCGCCTGATGCCGCGCACTGCAACTGTCGTATTTCATCGCATAGCAACTGTTTATGCAAGTGAAAACGAAAACGTTGTCGTCCTGCATCCGGTAATGGCGGCCTTGGAGCCATTTGGTGGGCGAAAGCGCGGGGGCCCGGCGGGTGCAAGTTGACGAAAACATGCGATCGGACGCCGGGGGGGTGCCGTGCGATTCCGTGCGCTGATTGTAGGGGTTCCATCGTGGATATTTGATGCATCGGCCGCATCGCATGTGATGACAGACTGGCGCGCGAGTGTTAGACTGCACGAATATGAAATTGCTAGTTGCAAGTGGTATGCTGGTGCTGGCGCTGACGGTCACGTCGTGCCGCCAGGCCGATGTGCGTACGGCGGCAATCTTTGTGCCGGGCATGAAGAACGAGGCCTGCGCGAATCTGATTGTCAACCAGCTGGCGGTGTCGCAGGGCATTCATCCGACGCAGATCGTGGTGCGGCTGGAAGCGAAGACGATGGAAGTGCGATACGACACCTTGCGGCAGTCCCTGAAGAATCTGGAATACGCGGTGGCGGATGCAGGCTTTGATGCCAACGACATTCCTGCGAACGAAAAGGTGCGCAATAACTTGCCGGAGGCGTGTCGCTAATCCGCCAGTTGCGCGCGGGTCTCGGCGCCAGGGATTTGGCGCAATTTTGCGCAGATGGCTGCGCGTGAAGGTGCCGGCAGTCGCTCAGGCATGAACGTGCTCATCAGTCAATTCCTGGATCACGTGGCGCTGGAGCGGGGGCTAAGCGCCAATACGCGTGAGGCCTACCAGTCCGATCTGCTCGCCTTCTCAACCTTTCTGGCCCGTCATGGCGTGCATACCTTCAACGCGGTTACGCGCCCTCATATTCTTGATTTTCTCACGGCGGAACGTGAGCGCGGACAGGCGGTGAGTTCGGTCTCGCGTCGGCTTGTGGCCATCAAGGTGTTCTTCGGGTTCTTGCAACGGGAAGGACTTATGGACCGCAACGTGACGGAAGCGATGGATTCGCCCAAATTGTGGCGCATTCTGCCCGGCGTTCTTTCGATGCGCGAAGTGGAGCGTCTGCTGGCAGGCCCGGACGGGAATGACCGCGCGGCCCTGCGCGATAAGGCGCTGCTGGAGCTGTTTTATGCAACGGGATTGCGTGTCAGTGAACTGGCTGGGCTGACGCTGGACGATGTGCATTTCGATTCCGGGTATGTGCGTTGCGTGGGCAAGGGGAGCAAGGTGCGCGTGGTGCCGTTCGGCGAGCAGGCGCGCCGCAGCCTCGAACGGTACCTGGCGGAAGGGCGTGGGTTGTATACGAAACCGAGCACGGGCGGACATCTCTTCCTCACCAACCGTGGCAGTGGGTTTTCGCGCAAGGGGCTTTGGAAGCTCGTGCGGGGGTATGCACGCCGGGCTGGGATTGAGAAGCCGGTACACCCGCATACGCTGCGCCATTCGTTCGCGAGTCATTTGCTTGCGAACGGGGCGCCACTGCGGGTGATTCAGGAATTGCTTGGACACGCGGATATTGCCACAACACAGGTGTATACGCATGTGGACGATGGCCGCCTGCGCCAGGTGCACCATCAGTTCCATCCGCGGGCGTAAGGCCGGGGCCGGTGTGTACGGGGAGATGGCGTGGCGCGGCGCGCGCCGTTGAGGAAAGTGGGGATCGCATGGGCATAAAGCGGGAACATGGTGTGCTGGAAAAGCGCATCGGCTATCGGTTCAAGGTGCCGGCGCGGTTGACGGAGGCGCTGATGCACCGTTCGTTCCGGTATGAGAACGCGGGTATCGCCGTGGACAATGAGCGCCTGGAGTTTCTTGGCGATGCAGTCCTCTGCCTGCTGTCGGCGGCTTGCGTTTTTGAAACGCATCCGACGATCAGCGAGGGTGAAATGACGGCGATGCGCGCCCGCGTGATCAGCGGGAAGGCGCTGGCTTGTTGCGCGCAGGACGTGGAGCTTGGAGCGTTTCTGCGCATGGGGTTCGGCGAAGAGCGGTCGGGCGGGCGGATGCGGCCGACGAACCTCGCGAACGCGCTGGAAGCCGTGATTGGGGCCGCGTTTCTGGATGGCGGGATCCGGGCGGCTGGTAAAATCTTCGATAAAGTTATTCGTCCGCGGTTGTCTGATTCTGCCAGTTCGGCCGAGCCGGACAATCCGAAGGGCATGTTACAGGAATATGCACAGGGGCTATGGAAGGCGAGTCCCACGTACGAACTCATCTCCACGGAAGGACCCGCGCATGCCACGGTGTTCACGGTACGGGTCACGCTGCCCGACAAACGCACGGCGACGTCCTCCGGGCGCAGCAAGCAAAACGCGGAGAGTGCCGCCGCCGCAATCATGTTACGTGATGTGTCGGCGAATGGCGTTTGACATCCCGATTCTCTTTACCTAACGTCCGCAGTCCCGGGGGCCGTTAGCTCAGTTGGTAGAGCAGCTGGCTTTTAACCAGCGGGTCGCCGGTTCGATTCCGGCACGGCCTACCATCCCGACCATTCGGCGGGATGCCGCGACAAGGGGCCGAGAACGCTTGGGCAAGGTGTCTGACATCGCCGCATGAGCCTCTGGAAGCAAATCCGCCGCATCTTCGAGTGCGTGTTGTTGCTCGTGGGGCTGGTCTGTATCCCGCTCCTGCCGCGTTGTTGCGTTCTCGGGCTGGCGCGTGTGCTGGGTGATCTGGTGCGCTGGGGCGGTTGGTCGCTGCGGCTGGTAGCACGCGCGAATCTGGATGTGGCGTTCGGCGCGACGCGCACGGATGCCGTGAAGGACGCGATTCTGCGACAGGCCTATCGCCATTTCGGCCTCGTGCTGCTGGATCTCTTCTGGTTTGCCGTCTTCACGCGCCGGCGTCTGGAGCGACTCGTGACGTTTGATGAATCGATCCGGCACTACCACGCGGCGAGTCCCGGGCTGATCGTGACCGGTCATTATGGGAACTGGGAGATCATGGGGCAGGCGAGTGCCCTGCTGGGCGAGCCGATCGTGAGTGTGGCCACGCCTCTGAAGAATCCGCTGGCGGAAAAGCTGATGGCAATGTTTCGGCGGCGCACGGGGCAGGAAATTGAGCGACGGGCGGGGGCTGGCAAGGCGATGTTGAAGGTGCTGCGGCGGGGCGGGCGGATGGCCGTGCTGTTGGACCAGAATACGCTTCCCCACGAGGGCGGGGTGTTTGTGCAGTTTTTCGGACTGCCCGTGCCGGCTTCACGTGCCGCGGCCACGCTGGCGCGGCATACGGATGCGGCGATCCTGCTGTCGCACAGTGTGGTTGAGCGCGGCGGGCGGTATCGGATATTTGTGCAGCCACCCCTGCGCATGGCAGAGGCGACGGATGCAGCCGTCACGCAGGAAATTGTCACGCGTCTGGAAGGGCTGATTCGAGAGTTTCCGGAACAATGGTTGTGGATGTATAAGCGCTGGAAGTATGTTCCCGATGGTGTCGCGATATCGGGGTATCCGTTCTATGCGCGGTCGGAATCCAGCGAGGACGAATAAGCGGGAATTCTGGAAAGGTGGCAGGCATGATCGGAATTGTTGGCGGTAGCGGGTTGTATGCGCTGGAAGGATTGGAAGGTGTGTCGGAAAAGGTGGTGGACACGCCGTTCGGCAAGCCGTCGGATGCGTTCATCGTGGGCAAGCTTCGCGGGCGCGACGTGTGTTTCCTGCCACGGCACGGGCGCGGACATCGCATCATGCCCTCGGAGATTAATCATCGGGCCAATATCTTTGGATTCAAGTTGCTGGGCGCGAAACAGGTGCTATCCGTCAGCGCGGTGGGGAGCCTGCGGGAGGACCTGCGGCCGCGCGATGTGGTGCTGCCCGACCAATACTATGACCGCACGAAGCAATCCACAGGGCATACGTTTTTTGGTGATGGCATCGTGGCGCATGTGTCCTTCGCGGAACCGGGCTGCAAAGCGTTGCGCCCCCTGATGGCGGAGGTCATTGCCGGCTGCGTGACGACGCTCAAGCGCGATGTGCGGGTGCAGGCGCACGGAACTTATGTGTGCATGGAAGGGCCGGCATTTTCGACGAAAGCCGAATCGGGCGTCTACCGTTCGCTGGGGTTTGACGTGATCGGCATGACCAGTCTGCCGGAGGCCAAGCTCTGCAAGGAGGCGGAGATCTGCTACCAGGCCATGGCGATGGTGACGGACTACGATTGCTGGCATGAGACGGAGGAACCGGTGACCGTGCAAATGGTGATTGGGCATTTGAACGCCAACACCGAACTTGCCAAAGTGGTGCTGCAGGCGTTGATCCCGCGGCTGCCCGACGTGCCGGACTGCGGCTGCGGCGGGATGCTGGAACACGCGTTGCTGACGCCGCCGGAGGCCTGGTCGCCGGAAGTTGTGGCGCGGTTGCGTCCGTTGGTGGGGCGGTATCTGGAGCGCTGATGTCATGGGACTGGCCGGGGCCATGCTCGACCTCGTGTATCCCCGCCATTGCGGGGCATGCGGAGATCCTGTGTCGGATGAAGGATTGCAGATATGCTGGGACTGTCTGGCGGGTCTGCACCCTGTGGTGGATCCCTTCTGCAGCCGATGCGGTGATCCCGTGGAAGGCATGATCGAACATGCCTTTGTCTGCGGATTTTGCCGAAAGCACGAGCCGGGGTTTGACCTGGCACGGTCGGCGGTGCGGTATCGCGGCGGCATTTGTGATGCCCTGCAGACATTCAAGTATCGTAGCGGGGTACACTTGGTGGACGATCTGGCGCGCCTATTGTATGCCTGCGTGCGCACGCAATACGCCGACGTGGCGTTTGATGCCGTGTGCGGGGTTCCCCTGTATGCGGTTCGCGAACGCGCGCGCACCTACAATCAGGCCCGGCTGCTGGCGGATCGACTCGCGCGCCACC
>JAQCIA010000161.1 GCA_027620105.1 Verrucomicrobiota bacterium
TGCGCGCATCACCTCCATGATGGACATACAGGATACGGTCGTGCTCAAGAAAGCGGTCAACCACGCTAATCACCGTAATCCGTTCGCTCAGCCCCGGCACGCCGGGCTTGAGGCAGCAGACGCCGCGCACGTTCAATTTGATCTCCACACCCGCTGCCGAAGCCGCGTAGAGCGCTTTGATGATCTCCGGATCCACCAGCGCATTCATCTTGGCCATGATGAGCGCCTTCTGGCCGTGCCGGCTGCGTTCGGCTTCCGCCTCGATCAAGCCCAGGATCGCGCTGCGCAAGCCCAAAGGGGCCTGCTCCAGCTTGCGATACTTGAGTGGCTGCGAATCACCCGAAATCGTATTGAAAAATGTCGATGCATCCGCGCCCAGATCCGGATCGCAGGTCAGCAGGCTGATGTCCGTATACTGGCGTGCAGTGACTTCATTGTAGTTCCCCGTGCCGAAGTGCACATAGCGGCGCAGCCCCTGCGCTTCGCGGCGCACAACAATGCAAATCTTGGCGTGGGTCTTGAGCCCCTTGATGCCATAGATCACCTGCACGCCCGCTTCTTCCAGTGAGCGCGCCCACTCAATGTTGCGCTCCTCGTCGAAACGGGCTTTGAGTTCGACGATGGCGGTCACATATTTTCCGCGTTCCGCCGCGCGCGCCAGGGCAGCAATAATAGGGCTTTGGCGGCTGGTACGATACAGAATCTGTTTAATGGCCAGGACATTGGGGTCCGCGGCCGCTTCCTCCACAAAGCGAACAACCGGATCAAAACTCTGCTGGGGATGGTAGAGCAGCACGTCACCCGTCTGAATTGCGGTGAAGATGCTGGGCACGCCATCCAGCCGTGGGGATGCCTGTGGTGGCCAGGCGGGATCACGCAGAGTGTCGAATCCGCTCAAGCGTGCAATTTCCATGAACGCCGAAAGGTCCAGCGGTCCCCGAATGTCAAAGGTGAAGGCCTCCTCCACGCCGAGACTGGCTTGCAGAAAATGGCGCAGCCCCTTGCTGGCACCGCTCTGGAGTTCGAGACGCACGCAGTCGCTGCGCTTGCGCGCCGTGATCACGGCCTCCATCTGCGCCACGAGATCCGCGGCCTGATCTTCGCGCACGCTCATGTCGGCGTTGCGTGTGATCCGGAACACGGCCGTCTCGAGAACGTCTTCCGCCGGGAAAAAGCGTTCGATGTGTCCAGCCACCACTTCCTCAACGGGGCTGTAAGCGTAGCCACCCGTTGCCGGCAGGCGCACCAGACGACCCACCGACTGGCCCAGCGGAATGAAGGCATGCCGGACACGCGCAGCAGCGCCCAGCTCCCCGCCACGCTTCAGTCGCACCGCCAGGTAGAGGCCCCGGTTCACCAGCAACGGCGTCTCTTTGCCTTCAACCATGGCCATCGGTGTTGCCACCGGATAGATTTCGTTGTCGAAAAACTGATCCAGATACTCCTTCTGGCGATCCGTCAGTTCCCCGCTGGCCACGCGGCGGATGCCGGCATCGCGGAGCTTCGGTTCCAGCGCATCCACAAAACAGGCGTGCTGGTCCGTCATCATTTTCTGCGCGCGCGCGCTGACTTCGCGCATCTGCCGCGCCACGGTCAGGCCCGCCGGGTCCCGCTTATTACTGCCAGCGTCCTGCAAACTTTGTAACCCGCCAACCCGAACCATGAAAAATTCGTCGAGGTTGGACCCGGTGATCGCGAGAAACTTCAACCGCTCGAGCAGTGCCACATGCGGATTCTCGGCCTCGGCCAGCACGCGCTGGTTGAACTCGAGCCAGCTCAATTCCCGATTCAGCAGCGTACGCGCACTCATGCGGACACCGCCGGCGACTGCCCTTTGCGCAGGACCACGCGCATGCCATAGACATCCTCGAACATGGCGCCTTTCTGGTGCAGTGCAACCTGCTCCAGACTCAGGTCGTCCACGTCTGGCAGGGTAATCACGAAATCCCCGCCCTGGATCGTGCAGGTAATGTTGCGCGCCCCTTGCAGGTGCCCGCGATCGAGCGCATCAGCCACCCGCAGAATGGCGGCGAGCTTGGTCACGGCAATGCGGGATTCCCGATCCAGCGCGGCATACTCCGGGTGCGTGGGTTGTGGTTCGGCGCGCCGGTGATACCGTGCGATCAACCCGGTCATCAGGAGGTCGCGCTGCCCCATGCCGAACAGTTCACTGTTCAGGATGAGGTACATGGCGTGCTTATGATGCCCCTGACTGTTCACGAAGTTTCCAATCTCGTGCAGCAGCGCCGCCACGTGCAGCACCAGGCCGTAGCGGGGATCGAGCCGATGCTCCTGCTTGAGCACTTCAAACATGGTCCGGCATACCGACGCCACATGGACCGCATGCGCGGCATCAAACTGGTACTTGCGTCCGAGGTCCATTGCCGACCGGACGATCTGGGAGAAGAATTCTTCGGACCACAGGCCCCCCGTGGCCATCTCCACCAGCAGGCCATCCCGCATCGTGGCCTTGGAGACCAACAGGTGTCGCGCCTTCATCGCGCGCGCAATCTGCACATAGGCAAGCAACGTGGGCGCGAGCGTTTCCGCCTCGGGAAACTGGAGCTTGAACTTGCGCACGATATCCTCAACCGCCAGGCTCAGGATCTGGTCCACGAATTTGGAGAGGGCTGACACCGGGAGGCGGGCAAGGTTCTCGCCTTCCCCTTCGCCCAGAATATGCAGCGCGGCCTGGCGTGCTTCGCCGCCGAGGATGATGATGTTTGGGGCGTGCGTGAGCTCCACGTTCTGACGAATCTGCTGCACGATCACTTCCCCCTGCCGCTCCATCAACCGCCGGAGGCGCGCATCCACGATCCGATATTTTTCGAGCATTTCGCGCAGGCGGCGAGCCCCGAAGCGGTGGCTGTGCGAGTACATCACGTCCTTGTTCTGCAGCATCAGCACTTCCGTGGTTCCGCCGCCGACTTCAATCACCAGCGTGGGCAATGACGCCAGCTTCGGATCGGCCACAATGTGCGGCATGATGCTCTGGTAGGTGAGCCGCGTTTCCTCGGCTGCGTCGATCACTTTGGCCGCAATCCCGGTGGCCACATAGATACGATCGAGAAATGCGTCCCGATTGCGCGCCTCACGCACGGCCGTCGTCGCCACAGCGCGAATCTGCTCGGGCTGCGTCACGTGATACTGCTCCATCACCGCCCGAAAACGCTTCAGAACATCAATGACCTGACTGATTGTGCTTTTTGAAATCGCGCCATCGGTAAAAGTGTCTTTGCCCAATTCGACCGGCTGATTCAGGCTGTCGACGGGGTGAACGCGGCCTTCCCCATCGATGTCGGCGATGTTGAGCCGGATGGAATTGGTGCCCATGTCGATGACGGCCACGGTGCGCATGCCTCCCGGAACGGGGTCCCCCGGTCGACGCGGCGGCGGCATTGCCGGCACCGGCAATGGCGGTGTGGGGGTGTTCGTGGTCATCGCGGGTCATCCTTGCCAAGCGTATCCCGCGCCCAGGCCGCGGCGCCGGTGGCGACGGCATCATCACCCAGCGTCGCAAGCACGAGTTTGTACTGGTCACGAAAGGGAGCCATCACGGCATCTGCCAGCCCCTTCTCCACTTCACGCTCGAACAGCTTGGGCATGGCTTCCACGAGCCCGCCGCCCAGCAGGACCACATCCGGCGCCATCAGGTTCACCGCCGCCGCCAGCCCCCGGCCGATCCAGCGCGCAGCATCGCTCACGATTTCCTTGATCGCCGTATCGCCCTGATCGATGGAGAGGGCCAGCGTACCGCTGCGGATATCCTTCAAGTCCGTGCCGGTTTCCTTCATCAGATGCGGCGCTTCGCCACGGTGGGCGGCAGCGGCGGCCGCGGAAGCAATCACGAGCCGGCTCGCCACGGCTTCGAGACAGCCGCGATTCCCGCAACCGCAGCGCGGGCCATCTGGCATCACTTGCACATGACCGATCTCGAAGGCCGAATAGAGTTTGCCGCGAATCAGGTTGCCCTCATAAACGCAGCCTCCTCCGATCCCGGTGCCGGGAAATATCCCCACCACGCAGCGCGCGCCCTTGGCGGCGCCGTGCCGATACTCGCCATAAACGCCGGCATCCACATCGTTGATCACCACGGCGGGACAGTTGAAGGCCTGCTCCAGCGACTTGCGTAGCGGTGCGTCCTTCCAGCCCAGATTCGGTGTATCCAGAATCACGCCGCGGTTCAGATCCAATGGTCCCGGTGAGCCCACGCCGATGCCGCGCAATTCATCCGGCGACACACCCGCCTGCTCGAGCGTTTCGTGGATGAGGTTGGCGATGCGTTCCATGCCTGCCTGAACACCCTCATGCCCTTTGGTTTTCTTGCGTTCACGGGCCAACACTTTGAAGGCGGCGTCATAGACCACGGCCATCATCTTGGTCCCGCCGAGATCAAATCCGACCCAATACTTGCGCTTATCGCCATTCGCCATCGTAAAGCTCGCTTCCAAAGGGGTGAAAACGCTCATCGTAGGCAAGGCCGTGAGCAGGGTCAAGACAGCCGGCGGCGATAATGAAGTCCTAATTGACCGCGGTGAGGCAGAGGACGCAGAGAGGGAGAAGTATTCATCCGTCGGAACCGCCTTTTCAGCGGTTTCTCGCGGAGCAACAGACCGCCCTTGACGGAAGTACCTGCACCACTACAAACTAGCCCCTTCGAATATTTCCGCTGCGGGTGTTGCTTAATGGTAAAGCTCCAGCCTTCCAAGCTGGTTACGCGGGTTCGATTCCCGCCACCCGCTCCATTCAATAACCCCTGAATATATGACAAATACGCCATATGTTCGTGGGTTTCCGCTATCTCCCTGTTAGGCAACTAAGCGCATAAAGGCGCATGAAAGAGGGATTTCGTGTCAACAAATGTCAACACTTCGGCGTTCGCGTGGCCTCTGGCGGCCAACCGTGTTGACAAAGAGGTGTCAACGCACGTCGCGCCTGGTGAAGCGTGGACTCGCCAGCCCACCGCGCAGCCCGGCGCGGTACCGTACACGGCCTTGGCGACGTTTAGGAACTAGGCTTCGACGCCGGCTCGCGCAGCCAAGAGCAATGCGAGTGCGAACTCGAAGGCAGGCGTTGAAGTTCTGAACGAGTGCCCCAAAGGGGGGTAGCGGACCATGAGCACGCCGACCCCACCCCGGTGGGGACCCATGGGGATCTCTCGCGCGCAAAATGACCTTTGAGAAGTCGCCCAGAAATTTTTCCCCCGCAGGAAAAGTTGGGTAGGACCGAGTTTGTGCCCGGTCCACCCTAAGCTGCCCCGCCTCATCGAGTGCATGATGGGGCCTCCCACTGCAGGCTCAGGACGCGCAGTTCTGCGACGAGGTCAACGGGATTGCACGCTAGACGGCCTGAGGCGGACCAATCGAAGGCCCCCCTGGAGCAGGCCATCAGAGAGCAGCCGGCATGGCTATCTTCTCCAAGGAACCTGTGAAGAGGCGTGTCTCGCTACGAATTTTTTACGATGCCCGCGACCGGGAGCACTTTCTGGATTTGCTGGACGGGGGCGTGACCCGGTACGGGG
>JAQCIA010000162.1 GCA_027620105.1 Verrucomicrobiota bacterium
TACGACGGGCTGGGCGATCTTGAAAACTCCTTCAATCGCATGCTCGAATGCGCTGACCGCCGCGCGTTTGTGACTTGGCGCCGCCGCGGGTCCCTTATATAACACCTTCGCGTGCCGCGGGGGTGCCCTCATCCGCCCCGTGCCATCGCGGGGATCATCTATGACCACGCCCGTTGTCATTGTACTCATCCTGCTGGCCCTGGCCTTCGGTGTGCTCGTGGGTTGGCTGGTGGCCGCGACGCGGCAGGCCGCGGTAAGTGCCCGGCTTCAGGCCACCATCGCAACGCTGGAACAGGCACGCGCCGGAGACGCGGAAAAGCTGGCCTGGTCCGCGCAGGCCGAACAACGCCTGCGCGAAGCCTTTGAGTCCCTTGCCGCCAAGGCGCTGCATTCCAATACCGAGTCCTTCGTTCGTCAGACCCGCGAGCAGCTTGATGGCGCCGTGAAGCAGATCAAGGGAGATTGGTCCACGCAGAAGGAGCAGTTCGCGAATCTGGTGCAACCTGTCGAGAAGAGCCTGAAGACGCTGGATGAACAGGTCCGGCAACTGGAGCAAAAGCGCGAGGGTGCCTATCGCTCCTTGGAACAGCATATCGGCGACCTGCAAAAGGCGCAGCGCGAATTACGCGACGAGACCGGCCATCTCCGTTCCGCGCTGACCACCAGTTCGCGCAGTCGTGGGCAGTGGGGTGAAATGCACCTGCGGCGCCTGGTGGAACTGGCCGGCATGATACATCACGTGGATTTTGATGAACAGGTACAGGCCGGTGATCAGCGTCCAGACATGGTGATCCACCTGCCCAACCAGTCCATTCTGCCGGTGGATGCCAAAACCTCGCTCGAGCATTACCTGCAAGCTTCGAGCGCGGCGGATGAAACGGCGCGCCGGCAATACCTCAAGCAGCATGCGTCCGCCATGCGCGGGCATGTGACCGCGTTGGGGAAGAAGGAGTATTGGCGTCAGTTTGAAAAGGCACCCGAAGTGGTTGTCATGTACGTGCCCAGCGAAGCCTGCGTGGGAGCGGCATTTGATGAGGATCCTGAACTGATTGAGGATGGGTTGCGCCAGAACGTGCTGCTGGCGACGCCGATGTCGCTGTACGGCCTGCTCAAGGCTGTGGCCTTCGGTTGGCAGCAGCAGGACATGGCGACAAACGCGCGCCGTATTGCCGAGGAGGGGCAGGTGTTGTGCGATCGCCTGAATAAGTTCCTCGGGCATTTGCGCAAGACCGGATCGAGCTTGAATACCGCGGTTGGTGCGTTCAATGAGGCTGTGAATTCGGCGGAAAGTCGACTGCTGCCTTCCGCGCGCCGCATGCGCGAACTGGGCGCTACCTCGCAGGAACTGGATGGCATTCCACCAATCGAGCTGCAGGCGCGGGCACCGGAGGCGGATGGCGCGGATGTCCCGTAGGGGCTCCAAACGCGCTGGGCTTGTGCGGATCGGGGTTGTCGGCTTCAGCAACATTGCCGACCTTCATACGCATGCCGCGCCTGCGCAGCGCATCATTGCAGCCTGCAAATCGGCGGGCGCCTGGACCTAATCCCTGCATTCGCGCTGGCATGCAGCAGAATCCCTTTCTATGATGCCCAGCCCGTTTGCGCGCGGGCGCGCGGACGGTGATGCGCAGATGAGAAATTCAGGAGGCGAGAGACCGTGGCGGGACAGCGTGTAGGCGTCAGTCGGGTGAGCGGCGGGGGCAGCCCGCCGCTGGTGCCTTGGTGGTGGTTTGTGCTGGCTGGATCAGCCGTGCTGCTGGTGTTGGCGGTGCTCGCAGCGCGACATTCACACCAGGCGCGTGAATCCGCGGCAGTGTCGCCGGTCGCAGAGCAGGAGCACGCTGTTCCGCCGGTTGAGGCGCCCACACCATCCGCCTTCATGCACGTGGTACTGCCGACGCCCTGCACCGAGCTGCTCGATGCACCGATCACGGAGGTGATTCAGGCCACGGCATCGGGGCGTCCGGAGTCAGGGCTGTATGGGTCTGTGCGCACGTCAGGTTCCGGCAAAGGACTGGTGTCATCGTTTCATGAAGGTCTCGATATTGCGCCGGTGTCCCGCGACCGATCCGGTAGGGCCTTGGATGATGTTTTTGCCATGGCCGAGGGACGCGTTGGCTACATCAACCGGCAGCCAGGGAACTCGAACTACGGCAATTATGTGGTGGTGCTGCATGCGGACCCGGTGGGCGAGGTGTATACGCTTTACGCACATCTGGCCGAGATCGCGCCAGGGCTCACCGAAGGACAGCAGGTGGCGGCAGGCAAGGCACTGGGGCGGATGGGGCGCACGCCCTTCTCCATCATTCCCGTGAGTCGTTCGCACGTGCACGTTGAGATCGGATTGATCGCCAATGAAGATTTTGCGCGCTGGATGGTGGTTCAGCGCACCAAGAATTCACACGGCCGGTATAATGGGTGGAACTTTCTGGGTGTTGATCCGCTGGCGGCGCTGCGTGCGCAGCGCGAGGCCGGGGCTGCGTTCACTTTTCTTGCGCATCTCGCGACGATTCCGGTGGCGTTCGAGTTGCTGATTCCAACATCCCGGCGGCCTGATTTTTTTCAGCGGTATCCGCGATTGTGGGAAGGCGGTGAATTTCACGGACCGGCGTTGGTGCTGACCGCATCGGAAGCTGGCGTGCCGTTGCGCGGGCGGGCGGCGACGGCCGCGGAAGTGAAGCGGCTGCAGGGAAAAAAGCCTTTGGTGCTGCATGCGGATGCGACCGTGCTGGGTCGGAACGGCAAGCACCTGGTGTCTTCGACGCGAACCGGATGGGTTGTGGGCCCGCAGGGGAAGCGGTGGCTCGACGTTCTGCTGTACGACTGATTCCGGTGCGATCAGGTTCGCGGCTCTATGCCCCGGGCGGTGGCGCAGTGGGGGGTGTCAGGCGCCGGGTGAGGACCCAGGCGGCGTTGCCGATCACCACCAGCGCGAGCACCAGCAGCACAAGGCTGACCCAGCCGACGAAGGCACTGCCCGCGCCGCGCATATTCAACCACGCGAGCTGGGCGAGGGCGGTGACGGTGGTGAAGCACATGAAGATCATCGGGATGCCGACGTACCAGCACCGGCGCCCATTGCGGCGCAACCAGGTGAAGACCACGACGAGGGCCAGGGCGGCGAGTAATTGATTCGACGCACCGAAGGCAGGCCAGATCGCTTTCCAGGCGGGGATGAGGACGCCGTTGGGCCCAGGAATTTCCTGAAAGACGACGAAGGCCGGCACGATCATCACGGCGAGGGTGGCGCAAATGCGGGGGAGCAGCCGGCTGCTGAGGCCGAGGAGTTCCTGCAGAAGGAAGCGGGCCAGGCGCGTGCAGGTGTCGAGCGTGGTCAGGATGAACGTGCTCACCGCCAGCATGCCGAATGTGGTGCCGAGGCTGGATGGCAGGCCCAGGACGGACACGAAGTGGCCGATGCCGTTGGCGAATGTCTGGATGGGCGTCTGGCTGGATTTCCCGGCGAGGAGCATGACGGCGGCGAGAGACAGCAAGGCCAGCACGCCTTCCACGAGCATGCTGCCGTAGCCGATGACGCGCGCGGCACTTTCGTTACGCAACTGCTTGGCGGAGGTGCCGGACGACACAATGGAATGGAAGCCGCTGACGGCGCCACAGGCGATGGTGATGAAGAGGGCCGGAAAGAGGTAGCCGAGTTGGGCGTCGTGCCAGCCGAGGAAGGCCGGATACTGCACCGGCGCCTGACCGGTGGCCCCGGCCACGAGCAGTCCCAGCCCGCCCGCACCGAGGCAGGCATACAGCAGGTAAGAGCTGAGATAGTCACGCGGCTGCAGGAGTATCCAGACGGGCAGGATGGATGCGAGCAGACAATACAGGAGCAGAATCACGCACCAGAAATTCTTCACAGAACCGAAGAGGGAGGGAAGGTGGTCGACGGTCAGCGGAAACATTTCTCCGATCCACAAGCCGCCGAAGATCAGCGGGACGAAGACCAGCGACGCGGCCCAGACGGGCATGCGCAGGCGGTTGGTGGCAAAGCCATAGAGCAGCGCAAGGACCACATAGGTGAGCGAGGCCGTGGCCACGACGCCGCCCTGCTTGGCGGCGAGGCGGGTGGCGTCGTTGACCATGGCTTCGGCGGTGACGGGCACGAAACTGGATGCGGTGAGGTCAAGAAACACGATCACCACATAGACGAGGGCGAAGAGCACAAAGAGGAGGAACATATAGTAGGTGAAGGGGTTCACCAGCGTGCGACAGATCTGCCCGACGGAGCGGCTGCCATGGCGCACGCTCAGCACCATGGCGGTGAAATCGTGCACCCCGCCGACGAAGATGGAGCCGATGACAATCCAGAGGGCGGCGGGCAGCCAGCCGAAGGCCATGCCGGCCAGAATGGGACCCACGATGGGGCCGGCTCCGGCGATGGAACTGAAGTGATGGCCAAAGAGGACGGCATTCGGTGTGGGCGCGTAGTCCACGCCGTCTCGCTGGGTGTGTGCCGGCGTCGGGCGCGCATCATCGAGTTTCATTTCGCGCGCGAGGAAGGCACCGTACCAGCGGTAGGCGAGAGCAAACAGGATACAGCCGCCAATAAAGATGAAGATCAACATGCTCACCCCCTGAATCGATTCGCGCCATTATACGCAGCATGTCGTCTGCGTCAAAGCGGCGCATTATCCGCGATTGCCCCGTCTATGGGGCGTTGCTAGCATCGCGCGATTGATTTCGGGCCGGCATACCGTTGGCCGACACGGGGAAAATCACCATGAATCCGGTTCGCGTTGGTATTGTGGGGCTTGGGATGGGTGGTTTGCACGCGCGCGCTGGCAGAGGGGAAAATCCGCGGCGGTGTTTTGGGGGCGGTCTGCGATATGAACGCGGAACGCATGGCCACGTTCCCGAACGTGAAGGCATTCGCGAAACCGGAGGACATGTACGCGTCGGGCACCGTGGATGCGGTGGTGGTGGCCACGCCGCATTATTCTCACCCGGATCTCTCGATGGCGGCGCTGGCGCGCGGGCTGCATGTGCTGGTGGAAAAACCGATTGCCGTGCACAAGCAGGAGGCGGAGCGGTTGATTCGTGCCGCCCGGCCGGGCGGTCCGCTGCTGGCGGTGATGCTCAATCAGCGCACGGATCCGCGTTATCGCAAGATGCGTGAGATTGTGCAGGGCGGTGAGCTCGGGCGTCTGCAACGCGTCACCTGGATCATTACCGATTGGTTTCGCACCGACGCATACTACAAGACCGGCGCATGGCGGGGCACCTGGGCGGGTGAGGGCGGCGGCCTGCTCATGAACCAGTGCCAACACCAGCTCGACCTGCTGCAATGGATGTTCGGCATGCCACGCGCCGTGCGCGCGTGGTGCGGACTGGGGAAACGTCACGCCATCGAAGTTGAAGACGAGGTGACGGCATACCTGGAGTATGCGGATGGTGCCACGGGATTGTTCGTGGCCTCCACCGGTGAAGCCCCCGGCGTCAATCGGCTTGAGGTCGCCGGTGAATTGGGGCGCTTGGTGCAGGAAGAGAATCGGATCGAAT
>JAQCIA010000163.1 GCA_027620105.1 Verrucomicrobiota bacterium
AGCCAGCGATCAGGGACTGCGCAGGCCATTTTCGATCACGATTTCAACGCGATAGGCCTGCCGCTTGGTGTGCGTGGTTTTCTCCGTTTGCGGTCGCGGTGGTGGATTCCCGGCGCGCGCGGCACGCATTTCGTGTGCGCGAATATAGATCACCATGGCGCGCAGCTGGTCCGGCGCGAGTTTTGCGCGAAAGGCCTCCATACCGAGGGCGTCGTCGCCGTCTGCGATGGCTTTGTAGATGGATGCATCTGACCCGTTAGACGCGCCAGGCACCATCGATGAGCGAGGCCGCGCGGCCGCCGCCGAGCTGGGCCCCGTGGCAGACGGCACAGAGTTCGGCATAGACCGCCTCAACCGGTTTGCCGGCGTAAGGATATTCCGGTGCGGCGCGCAGCGTGGTGGCGGCAATGGCCAGCGCGAGGGCGCAGGTTTTCGCAATGCCCGCCCGCGGCCTAAAAGGAAATGAGCGCAGCATGCTCAGTCCGCGACGGCTTCGATGTAGCGCGCTTCCACGGTCGTCCAATCAATGACGCGCGCGACGGCATCGAGGTAGTCGGCGCGGCGGTTCTGGTACTTCAAGTAGTACGCATGTTCCCACACGTCCAGGCCGACCAGGGGTAGAAGGTCACGCGTCAGCGGGCTGTCCTGGTTAGGCGTGGTGGTGATCATCAGGTTGCCGCGCGTGTCGAGGCAGAGCCATGTCCATCCGCTACCGAAGAGCGACTTGCCGGCTTGCAGCAGTTGCTCCCGCATGGTGTCAAAACTTTGGAAGGTTGTCGTGATTGCCTCACCCAGCGGTCCGGTGGGCGGCGTGCCACCGGAGGGGCTGAGGGATGACCAGAAGAGTGCGTGATTGGCGTGACCGCCGCCGTGGTTGCGAACGGCGGTGTGTACGGACTCGGGGAGATCATTCAGGTTGCGGAGTAGATCATCCAAGGGGTGGGCGGCCAGGTCCGGGTGAATGGCGAGCGCCTTGTTCAGGTTGTCGACGTAGGCCTGGTGGTGTTTGGTGTGGTGGATGGTCATGGTCTGCGCGTCAAGGTGCGGCTCCAGGGCGTCGTAGGCGTAGGGCAGGGGCGGCAGTGTGAACAAGACGGGCGTGGTGGTGGGTGGCGGTGCATCCGCGCGGGCGGTCCATGTGCCCGTGGCGGCGGCGGCGGATGAGAGTGCAAGTATTTTCAGTGTGTCGCGACGTGATAGGCGCATGGTGTACCTCCAGACGCGATGGTAGTCAAAATGGCGGCGCGGTGCAAGTGGCATTGGGGCAGAACGGCTGCGGTCAGATTCCGAAGGCCGATGGTCGTGAATTCGCGCTTGCGCGTGCGCAAGGCCGTCGGCAGGATGGAGGATTCATGAAACACGCACCAGATGCAGGCGGGCATTTTGGCTCCTTTGGCGGCCGTTATGTGGGCGAAACGCTCATGCCGGCGCTGATTGAACTGGATGAAGCGTTCCGCGCCGCCGCCGTCGACCCGGCCTTCAATGCGGCGTTCACGGATTGCCTGCGGGACTATGTGGGACGTCCTTCCCCGCTGTATTTTGCGCGGCGGCTGACCGAGCATTTCGGCGGCGGCAAGATTTATCTCAAGCGCGAGGATTTGAACCACACCGGCGCGCACAAGGTGAACAATACGGTGGGGCAGGGGCTTCTGGCGCAGCGCATGGGCAAGCGCCGTCTGATGGCGGAAACCGGTGCGGGCCAGCACGGCGTGGCCACGGCCACGGTGGCCGCGCTGCTGGGCATGGAGTGTCAGGTGTACATGGGCGAAGAAGACATCCGGCGCCAGGCTCCCAACGTCAAGCGCATGGAATTGCTGCGGGCTGAGGTGATTCCCGTGCGCAGCGGCACGCGCACCTTGAAGGATGCCATGAGCGAAGCCTTGCGCGGAGGGACCACCGAAGTCCGCACGACGTTCTATGTGATCGGTTCCGTCGCGGGGCCACACCCCTATCCGCTGATGGTGCGCCACTTTCAAAGCGTCATTGGCACCGAGGCCCGCGCGCAGATTTTGGAGAAGGAACAGCGCCTGCCGGACGTGGTGGTGGCCTGCGTGGGTGGCGGCAGCAATGCCGCAGGCATTTTCAGTGGCTTCGAAGATGACGCCAGTGTGCAGCTGGTGGGCGTGGAAGCTGGCGGGCACGGCATGGCGTCGGGCCAGCATGCGGCCAGCATCGGCGGGGGGCGCGTCGGCATTCTGCATGGCAGCCGTTCGTTCGTGCTGCAGGACGCCGACGGCCAGATTCAGAATGCGCACTCGATCAGCGCGGGACTGGATTATCCGGGTGTGGGTCCCGAGCATGCGCACTGGGCGAAGACCGGGCGCGCCACCTATGTGCCCGTGACGGACAAAGAGGCTTTGGCCATGTTTCACACGCTGACCGAGCTGGAGGGGATCATTCCCGCGTTGGAAAGCGCGCATGCGGTGTACGAGGGCGGGCGGCGGGCACAGGCGCTGGGCAAGGATGCCATCGTGGTGGTGAATCTTTCCGGACGCGGAGACAAGGATATCGATGCAGTGCTCGCGATGGAGGCGCAGGGGAAATAGGGCGCGATAACGCGCAACGTTCAGCGTTGCGAATTGAGAGTTTCCGATTGAATCGACTTACCAAAACATTTCACGACCTGAAGGCATCCGGCCGCAAGGGGCTGGTCGGCTATTTGACGGCGGGCGATCCCGACCTGGCGGTATCGGAAGCGAATATTCGCGCGGCGATTGAGGCGGGGCTGGATGTGCTCGAACTGGGCGTGCCTTTCTCGGATCCCACGGCGGACGGGCCGACCATCCAGGAGGCATCGATGCGCGCCCTGGCGGCGGGCACGAACCTGGGCGCGGTGCTGGCGCTGGTGGGCCGCATACGGCGCGATCACGCGATTCCCATTGTGCTGTTTGGCTACGCGAATCCCTTTTTCAGTTACGGGTTCGCGGCGCTGGCGGCAGATGCGGCCGCCGCGGGAGCCGATGGACTGCTCGTGGTGGATTTGCCCTTTGAGGAGTCCGCGGAACTGCGTGGGCCACTGGCCAAGCATGGCTTGTGCTACGTGCCGTTGATCGCGCCGACCACGTCGCCCGCCCGCGCGGCGGCCACGCTGGCGGAGGCTCAGGGGTTTGTGTACTACATCATGGTGACGGGGGTGACCGGTGCGCGCGCGGCGCTGGCGACGGATTTGACCGAGCATCTGCGTGCGTTGCGCGGCGTGACGACGCTGCCGATTGCGGTGGGGTTTGGCGTGAGCAACGGCGCGCAGGCAAAAGCCGCATCCCAGCATGCGGACGCGGTGGTGGTGGGCAGCGCACTTGTGCGCGCCGCACAGGAGCAGCGAGTGGCGGAACTGGTGCGTGAATTGCGCGCGGGACTGGACGGGTAGGGGAAGTTGCCAACCGCGCATGCACGCATATTTTCGCGGATGCGGTCCTAGCACAAAATTCGCGTTCTTTCGCGTCAATTCGCGGTTGAATGCAAGCGACTATTGAAGAAGGAGTAATGATGAGCGATCCGCGGGTGGCAAATCTGGCGAAGATTCTGGTGAACTATTCCATTGTGGTGAAGCGCGGGATGACCGTGACCATCGGGGCCACGAGCGCCGCCGAATCCCTGGTGACGGCCTGCTACGAAGAGCTGCTCAAAATCGGCGCCTATCCCGTGGTCAGCATGACGCCGCCCGGGTTGACCGAGGCGCTGTACCTGTATGGCCAGCCGCACCATTTCGATCGCGCGACCGCGTATCAGAAAGCCACCGTGCGCCTCGCGGATGCCTCGATCCGCATTCAGTCGGAGACCAACACGCGCGCGCTGTCTGGCGCGGATCCGAAGAAGCAGGCGCGCCTCTCCAAAACCATGCGTCCATTAAGCAATGTGCTGTTGCAGAAATCCTGGGTGCTGACGCTGTTCCCGACAATGGCCTATGCGCAAGACGCGGAAATGAGCCTGCGCGCGTTCGAGGATTTCGTTTACGGCGCCACCTTTGCGACGGAAGATGATCCCGTGCGGGCCTGGGAAGCGATTCGGAAAGAGCAAGATGTCCTGATCAGGCGGCTCAAGGGTGCGGATGAGATTCGCATTGTCGGGCCTGGCACGGATCTCAAGATGTCCGTGCGTAAGCGCATCTTCATCAACTCCGCCGGCACGCACAACATGCCCAGCGGCGAAATTTTCACCGGGCCGATTGAAGACTCGGTCGAGGGCGTGGTGCAGTACGACTTCCCCGTGTGCAACGCGGGCCGGGAAATCGATGGGATCCGCCTGGTGTTCAAGAAAGGCGTCGTGGTCGAGGCGAGCGCCACCAAGAACGAAGACTTTCTCAAAGCCATGCTCGACATGGATCCGGGCGCGCGTCGACTCGGCGAGTTGGGGATCGGCACGAACCGCAACATTCAGAAGTTCATCAAGAACATCCTCTTCGATGAGAAGATCGGTGGCACCATTCACCTGGCGCTGGGCAAGTCCTATCCCGAAACCGGCGGTGTGAACAAGTCCGCCCTGCATTGGGACATGATCAAGGACCTGCGCAAGGGCGGCGCCATCTATGTTGACGGCAAGCTATTCCAGAAGGACGGCAAGTTCGTGCGCTGATCGGAGCCGCGGGTCGGGCGCAAGGGGATCACTCCGACGCTGCGTCCGGCGCGGCCTGCTTGCGTGACCAGCGCGGGTTGGTGACGGTGCGCGAGACGGCTTGGCCGAGTGGACCCAGCGCCTTGCGGTCGGACTGCAATTCCGTGAGCACCTGGTCGGTCGTCTTGAAGTGACACTTCACCGCATCGACGAGCGCGGCGGGGCCACGTTTGCGGCCGAGGGCGACGGCGGCGGCGCGCACGGCCTCCGAGGCGCCTTTGGGGATCTGCATGGCGTAGGTCTGGGACATGTCGGCCAGGCTGCGCAAGAAGCCTTCCCTCGCGATGATGGAAGCGGCGGCCACCGCCAGGTCCGATTCTGCCTTGTGCATCTGCACCAGTTCAATGCCGCGTCCCTTCTGCATCAGGGCGCGCTTGACCACGCGCTCGTCGCCGAACTGGTCCGAGATGGCGCGCGGGCAGTCGGGAATGGCCTCAAGCAGGTTTTCGATGGCGCGCGCGTGTCCCCAAGCCAGGAGCGCATTGACGCTGCGCATTTTCGCGTAGAGGCGGTTGTAGGCGAGTGGGCCGATTTTGACGACACTGAAGCGGGGGCCCAGTAACCGGCGGAGTTCCTGTCCCATGGCCATGGCTTTCTTGTCGCTCGTGATGGTTTTGCTGTCGCGCACGCCCATGGCCTGCATGGTTTCGGCGAGGGTTTCGTCCACGTAGGCGCTGGCGATGACCATGGGACCGAAGTAGTCGCCCTTGCCGCTTTCGTCGATGCCCATGTGTGGCTGCGTGGCGGCGGGGTTCAGGACCTTTTCGTAGCCAAGAACGGCACTTTGTAAAATGGTTGGTTCCATGACAAAGAGCACAAAGTCGTGCGCCCCCTTACCCTGAATTAGGCATTTGCCGCTGGTGTAGAGCGAAATCCCGCAATCGGGCGCGCGTGC
>JAQCIA010000164.1 GCA_027620105.1 Verrucomicrobiota bacterium
GAACCCGCCGCAAAAAATGAGGCGCGGCAATTGGCGCGGCGGTGCGCCCACGGCGTCATCCAATCCATGCACGGGGAAGGGCGCGAAAGCATCCATCTCGCGATAGCCCGCGGTCCGCGCCTGAGTGGCCGCGGCGATGACGGTGGCGGTGGTCTCGTACTCCGCTACCAGCCCGAATAGTTTTGACGTTTCAGCATGCATGACGGTTTGCTCGCGCCCTCAGGGTTTCTTCCCGGCGGCGGCCTCGCCGCCGCGGGTTTTGTGAACCAGATCGCGCACCTCAAAGATCGAAATAGCCGGCAGCAACCGGATGAAAATGTACATCAATGTGAGGAACAAGCCGATGCTGCCCACGAACAGGCCCGAGTCCCAGAACGTGGGGTGATACATGTCCCAGGAGGAAGGCAGAAAATCCCGGTGCAAGCTGGTGACAATGATCACGAACCGCTCCAGCCACATGCCGACGTTTACAAACATGGACACCACAAACAATGCTGCGGGGCTATGGCGCACGGAGCGCATCCACAGGAATTGCACGGCGAGGAAGTTGCAGAGCAGCAAGAGCCAGTAGGTGTAAGCGTAGGGGCCGCTGAGCATGCGGTTAATCATCATGAAGCGTTCCCAGGGCGAACCGCTGTACCAGGCCATGAAGGCCTCCATGGCGTAGCCGTACACCACGATCAGCCCCGTCGCGAGCATCACGCGCCCCATGTAGTCCAGGTGCTTGTCCGTGATCAGGTCTTCAAGGCGGTACCACTTGCGCAGCGGAATGCACAGCGTGAGGACCATGGCAAAACCGGCAAACACGGCGCCGGCGACAAAATAGGGCGGGAATATGGTGGCATGCCAACCCGGCAGCAGCGAGACGGCGAAATCGAAACTCACGATAGAGTGCACGGAGAGCACGAGCGGGGCCGAGAGCGCCGCGAGAATCAGATACATGGTTTCGTAGCGGCTCCAGTGCTTGGCCGAGTTGCGCCAGCCCATGGCCAGAAAGCCATAGGCCACCTGAGCGCCGCGTGTCTTGGCGCGGTCGCGCAGCGTCGCAAGGTCGGGAATCAAGCCCACGAACCAGAAAATCAGCGAAACCAGGGCATAGGTGCTGACGGCAAAAACGTCCCAGACCAGCGGACTGCGGAACTGCGGCCAGAGCGCGAAGGTGTTGGGATAGGGCATGAGCCAGTACAGCACCCAGACGCGCCCGAGATGCAACAAGGGATACAGCCCGGCGCAGACAACGGCGAAAATCGTCATGGCTTCGGCAAACCGGTTGATCGATGTGCGCCACTCCTGTTTCATCAGCAGCAAAATCGCGGAAATCAGGGTGCCCGCATGCCCGATGCCGATCCACCAGACGAAATTGATGATGTCCAGCGCCCAGGCGACCGGAACATTATTCCCCCACACGCCGATGCCCTTGGCCACCAGAACTGAGGCGGTGAAGAGATAGAGCATCAAGCCGCAGAACGCGATCGAGGCGCCGACATACCAATGACGCGGCGTGCGTGCCGTCAGGACGATGGAGGCAATCTTGTCCGTGATCGTGTCGTAGGAATGGCGACCACGCAGGATGGGATTTTCCGGAGCTTCCGCCGGTGCGGGATGAGGATCATGCGCCATGGCTAGGACCCTCCGAGTGCGCGTGCACATCGTCCGACCGCGTGACGACCAGCGCCGGATTCGGATTGCGCAGCTTGGCCAAATAGGTTGTTCGCGGGCGGACACCCAGATCCTCCAGAATGCCGTAATTGCGCGGATCCGCCTTGCTCTTGGCGATCTTGCTGGTCGCATCGTTCATGTCACCGAAGGTAATGGCACCCACCGGGCAAGCCTGCTGGCAGGCGGTGACCACTTCCCCGTCGCGCACACGGCGGTCTTCCTTCTTGGCATTGATGCGGGCCACGTTGATGCGCTGCACGCAGTAGGTGCACTTCTCCATGACGCCGCGCATGCGCACGGTCACGTCCGGATTGCGCTGCAACTTGAGCTGCGGCGTTTCCATGTCGGTGTACTTGAAGAAATTGAAGCGGCGCACCTTGTAGGGGCAGTTGTTGGAGCAATAGCGGGTGCCGACGCAGCGGTTGTACACCATGTCGTTTAATCCCTCATCGCTGTGCGCCGTGGCACCGACCGGGCAAACCACTTCGCAGGGGGCGCGTTCGCACTGCATGCAGGGAATCGGCTGGTGGTGTGTTTCGGGATCATCCACATCACCTTCGAAGTAGCGGTCGACGCGGATCCAGTGCATCTCGCGCCCCAGCATGACCTGAGACTTCCCGACCACGGCGATATTGTTCTCGGCCTGGCAGGCGATGGTGCAAGCATTGCAACCGGTGCAGGTGTTGAGGTCGATGACCATCCCCCACTTGTGCCCTTCATAAGGAAAATTGGGGTACAGCGACGTGTCTGGACCATGATGTTCGTGTTCGTGCACGAACTTCGGATTGTCATTGAAATGCGCCACCGTTGCCTGCCGCACCAGGTTGCGCCCCTCCATGCTCTGATGATCCTGCGTGCAAGCCAGCTCGCGATTCGTGCCGGTCTTGGCCAGCTGCGCAACGGTTGCCCAACGCGCATCCATGCGGCGCAGCGGAAATACATTCACGCCGATGCCATTGCCCACGCGTCCCGCCCGCGTCCGGCCATAGCCAAGATTCACAGTCACCGTGTTGGCTGGCTGCCCCGGCAGGATCCAGGCGGGTAAGTCAATCGTCGTTGCACCGACGCGCAGGGCAACGCCGTCACCGTTACTCAACCCATGCTCGCTGGCGAAGGACGGGCTCACCAGTGCCGCGTTTTCCCACGTCAACTTTGTCATCGGCTTGGGCAATTCCTGCAACCAGCCGTTGTTGGCCTGGCTGCCATCCCAGACGCAGGGATCGGGACGGATCACCAGCGCGATGCCGGTCGCCGCAGCGTTTGCGGCGAAGGCCACATCCACCGCCGCAAGATCGAGCGCGAGCCGCGGACGGCGCGACGCAAAGGCAGAATCCGCCATGAAGCCGTTGTGAATCGTGGCGCGCCAGAACGCTTCAAAATTCGTGGTGCCGCGCTGCTTCTCCCAATAGCCCCGGACCGCGTCATACCCTGGGCGGCTAGGCCGGCCCAGCATGGCGTCCAGCATTTCGACGGCGCTCTTGCCGGCGTACAGCGGTGCAATCAGCGGTTGCTGAATGCTGACGGTTCCATCGAAGGCGCGCAGATCGCCCCACTGTTCGAGGTCGTGCGTGGCGGCCACGTGCCAGTGGCACAAGACGGCCGTTTCGTCCTCATAGATGCCCCAATGCACGCACAGAGGAACGGATGCCATACTCGTCGCAAAAGGAATATCCGACGGCGCGTCGTAGGCCGGGTTGACGCCAAACATCACCAGCGTCTGCACCGCGCCACCGCGCATGTCGTCCGTCAACGCCTTCAGGGATTCCAGCCCGTCCACGGGGTCGGGATCCAAGGCTTCGGTATAGAGCACCGTTTTGCCGGTGTTCTCCAGCGCCTCGTTCAGGGCATGGGCCAACGCGTGCAACGCCGGGGGCTGCTGGTCACCGACCATGATCACGCTGCGACCGCGATGCGCTTGCAGATCCTTGGCCAGCGAGTCCACCCAATACGTCCGAGTTGCGTCAAGCGCCCCCACCTCGGCGACGGCAACGCCCAACTGGCGCGCGACTGCGGCAGCGAGGGCGATGAGCGTCTGCGGAGTGACGGCCAAACGGTGATCGGCGGCGGCACCTGTCAGCGACGCTCCGCACTCAGCCACATAAAGGCGATTGAGATGGGCATGCCCATCCTGCGGACGCCGCCTGGCCGCATACTGTTGCGCGTAATGCAGCGAGCCCGTGCCCTCGTAAAGAAAGTCGGCATCCAGGCTGAAAATGACATCGGCATCCTTCAAGTTGTAGCGCGTCTCCAGCGCCTCGCCGAAAGCCAGTCGCGAACCGGTGTAGGCCGCATCACGCGCCAGCGGGGCGTAGCGATGCCAACGCGCTTTCGGTAACTCCGCCATCAATTCGCCGATCAGACTCAGGAGTGTCGGTGACGTGACCGGACCGGTCAGCAACCGCAGGGAAGCCCCTTGATCGGCCCGGTGGCGCGCCATGGCTCCCTCCATGTCGGCCATGAACTGGTCCCACGTGTTGATCCGTCCGCGGTACTTGACCGTCTGCGAGCGATCCGGATCGTACATATTCAGGACGGCCGCCTGCATGAGCGCATTGCTCGTGCCGCCTCCATCCGGATGATCCGGATTACCCTCGATTTTCGTGGGGCGCCCCATGTGGCTTTCAACCAACACGCCACGCCCGACCCCCTGCCAGGCCAGCGCCGTTGCATAGTAGAGCGGCTGCCCCGGGACAAGTTCCTCGGGCTGGCGCACATAAGGAACGATCAACTCCTTGGGCGAGCGCGTGCACCCGGCGGCGCCGGCGAGCGCCATGGACGCCCCCATCAGCTTCATAAACTCCCGCCGGTTAACCGGCGTAATAGCCTGCGCGGCAGGAAATTCCGACTTATGGAAGGACTGGAATTGCGGCGTGTCCGCAAGCTCGTCCAGGCTGCGCCACTGGCGCCGCACATCGGCGGGGCGCTTGCGCAGACTGTCGATCGATATGATTGACGTGTTGGTACTCATCGATGGCACACCGAGCAACTGGTCTCCGACACAATCTGGTGCTCGGCCACGAGCGCCTTCCCGAAATCCTCGCGGCTGACATCCGTTGGCGGTTCCCAATTCATATCGAATACCTTGTCTTTCGGCCGCACGAATTTTTCGGGATGGCGATGGCACTCGAGGCACCATTGCATATGCAGCGTCTTTTCTTTCCACATCAGCGGCATGTCGTCCACCTGCCCATGGCAAGACACGCAGCCAATCCCGCGATTCACGTGGATGCTGTGATCGAAATACACAAAATCCGGCGCATCGTGCACGCGCACCCAGTTCAACGGCTTGCCGGAAGCAAAACTGTCGCGTACAGGCTGCAACATGGGGGCATCTTTCCAGATCTGGGCGTGGCAGTTCATGCAGGTTTTGGTGGGGGGAATGCCAGCAAAAGCCGCCGTTTCGACAGACGTATGGCAATACCGACAGTCAAGCCCCAGTTGCTGAACGTGATGCTTGTGACTGAAGGGAACATCCTGCTCAATTGGCTGACCGACTCCGGTTGTGTAGGGTGACCGCAGGAACAGGTCCCAGGCACCGAACATGCCGATGACGATAAAGATGCCTCCGAAGACACCCAGCTTTGCCAGCGTGTTTGCGCTGGGGTGAAAAATCTGGCCCATATCCCTCACTGCACGTCGCGCCCGCAATTGCGGGGGAGCGAGACACCCGACACCACTGCGACCCCCATCGACACTTAACCGCCCACATTAGTGAAGGCGCACATGCTGGCGCAAGTTTTTGTTCTACCGTTATTTTCTAACGTAAATGCATATTCAATTGACTCCATCACCCCCCACAGGTTGTGGTCTGGATAGAGCCGGCCTGCCG
>JAQCIA010000165.1 GCA_027620105.1 Verrucomicrobiota bacterium
CTACCCGGTCTTCACCGAGCATGTACAGAGCGGCAACGTCGCCAAGTGCGAAATTGTGCGCGAGCCCACCGGGGTGCAGTTCATTCAGGGCGAATTCGTACAGAGCACGAACGCGGTCGCGGGCGCCGGCGGAAAGAAATTCAAAGTCTACATAACGGAGGCGGACCAGGGGTTGCGGCAGTTCCTGGCGGAGAACAAGGTGCCGTTCAGCGTGCCGCCACAGAATCCGTACATCTGGCAGTTGTTGTCCAGCGTGCTGCCGGTGGTGTTGATTTTCGGGCTGCTCTACTTCCTGTTCATGCGTCAAATTCGGTCAGCCGGCCACGGGGCGCTCAGCTTCGGCAAGAGCCGTGCGCGCCTGTTGAATCGCGACAAGCAGAAGGTCACCTTCGCCAATGTGGCGGGCATCGATGAGGCGAAGGAGGAAGTCCACGAGATCATTGAGTTCCTCAAGGACCCGAAGCGCTTTCAGACGCTGGGCGGGCGCATTCCCAAGGGCGTGCTGCTGATGGGGCCGCCGGGCACCGGCAAGACGCTGCTGGCCAAGGCCATTGCGGGGGAGGCCAACGCGCCTTTCTTCAGCATCAGCGGTTCGGACTTCGTGGAAATGTTTGTGGGGGTGGGCGCCTCGCGCGTGCGCGACATGTTCGAGCAGGGCAAGAAAAACGCCCCCTGCATCATCTTCATTGATGAAATCGACGCCGTGGGCCGCAGCCGGTTCACGGGCATCGGCGGTGGGCACGACGAGCGGGAACAGACGCTCAACGCGCTGCTCGTGCAGATGGACGGATTCGAAACGCAGGAAGGCGTGATCATTCTGGCGGCCACCAACCGGCCTGACGTGCTCGATCAGGCCCTGCTGCGGCCGGGACGCTTTGACCGACAGATCGTGATCGACCTGCCCACCATCGATGGGCGTTTTGCCATTCTCGAAATGCACGCGAAGAAGCTGAAAGTGGCTGGCGAGGCCGACCTGCGGCGGATCGCGCGCGGCACCCCCGGCTTTTCCGGGGCGGATCTGGAAAACCTGCTCAACGAGGCGGCGCTGCTGGCCGCCCGCAGCAGCAAGACCGCCATCGACATCGCGGACCTGGAAGAGGCGCGGGACAAGGTCAAGTGGGGGCGCGAACGGCGCAGCCGCGTGCTGGACGACAAGGAGCGGCGCATCACGGCCTATCACGAAGCCGGCCACGCGCTCGTCATGCAGCTGATTCCGGAGAGCGAGCCGCTCCACAAGATCACGATCATTCCGCGCGGTGTGGCCTACCTGGGCGCAACGATGCAGCTCCCCGAAAAGGATCGCTTCATGCAGGGGCGCAAAGAACTGCTGGGCATGATCGCCTCCCTGATGGGGGGGCGTGCGGCCGAGGAGTTGTTTAATGACGACATCACGTCGGGCGCATCCATGGATCTGAAGGAAGCCACGCGCATCGCGCGCCTGATGGTCTGCAGCTGGGGCATGAGCGAGGCGATGGGCCCGCAGGCCTTTGGCCAGAGCGAGGAAATGACGTTTCTGGGACGCGACCTGAACCGCACGCAGGACTATAGCGAGGACACGGCCCGCAAGATTGACGCAGAGGTGAATCGCATTCTCGTGGGCGGGCACAACCGCGCCAAACAGATTGTGGGCGACAATCGCGACAAGCTGGAGATGATCGCAAACGCGCTGCTCGAACGTGAGACAATCGACGGGATCGAAGTGGAGGAGATTGTCAAACATGGCCGGGTGCTGGGCGAGGCCGAACGCACGGCCTCCGGCGCGCTGGGTGGCGACGGGCATGCGCATGGGCGCGCGGCCGCCGCGGCAGCGGATGCCGCAGCCAACCCCGGTCCACAGAAAGTCCCGCCACCGCCGCCGCCGTCGGCGCCCGCGACCGAGTCGGCGTGAGGGCGGGGATGCCCCAGCAGGGGGCAGCGGCACGGTTGCGAGGGTCACTCGTGGCGACGCAGCAAGACCATTCTGATTCCGTCGGCTTCCCTGATTCCGCAGGCCCGCCCGATTCCGCCGGCCTGCGTTGGGTCTGCGCCGAGCGCGTGTTCACGCCGGCATCCCGTCCGCTGCTCATGGGCATTCTGAACGTCACGCCGGATTCTTTTTCCGATGGCGGGCGGTTTCACAGTGCCGACGAGGCCATCGCGCAGGCGCTGGTCCTGGCGGATGCGGGTGCGGACATCATCGATGTGGGTGGGGAGTCTTCGCGTCCAGGGGCCGAGCCGGTGGCGTTGGAAGAAGAATTGGCGCGGGTGGTGCCAGTGGTGGCGGGATTGCGCGGGCGTTGCCAGGCCGCGGTCTCGGTGGATACAACCAAGGCGGCGGTGGCGCGCGCGGCATTGGCGGCGGGTGCGAGCATCGTAAACGACATCTCGGCGTGTACGGCGGACCCGGATATGGTAGAAATCGTTAAGGCCAGCGGCGCGGGCGTGGTGCTGATGCATATGCAGGGCACGCCGCGCACGATGCAGGTGGCGCCGCGGTACGACGATGTGGTTGCAGAGGTGCGGACGTATTTGGCGGACCGGGCGCGGGCATTGCTGGCGGCAGGCGTTGGCGCGGCGCACATTGCCGTGGATCCGGGCATCGGGTTTGGTAAGACGCCGACGCACAACCTGCAACTGCTGGCGCAACTCGAGGCGTTGGTGGCGTTGGGGTATCCGGTGGCGGTCGGGCTGTCGCGCAAGCGGTTGCTGGGCACGTTGACGGGGAGGCCGGTGGAGGCACGGCTGGCTGGTGGGCTGGCGGGCCTGGCGTGGTGCGTGGCGCACGGTGCGGGCATCATGCGCGTGCACGACGTGGCTGCCGCACGAGACGCGCTGCTGGTGACACGGGCGCTGATGGACCCAGAAGCGGGCATACAAGGAGATTAGGAATCGTGTGGGACGGATGGACATGGCCGGAATTCGGCACGCTGCTGCAAATTGCCGTGCTGGCGATCGGCTATTATTATGTCTTCCTCTTCATTCACGGCACACGCGGGGCGCAAGTGCTCGTGGGGTTCGCCCTCATGCTGGCCGTGGTCATTGGACTGACCAGTGTTTTCAATCTGGATGCGCTCAACTGGCTGTTGCGCCGCCTGCTGGTTTTCATGGGGCTGGCCCTGCTGGTGATTTTTCAGCCGGAGATTCGCCGCGCGCTGGCCGAACTGGGGCGTCAACCGGTCTTTACCGCATCGCAGGATCGGCGTACGGCGGTGGATCAGATTGTGCAGGCCGTGAGCATACTTTCCGAGCAACGGATCGGCGCGCTGATTGCCATCGAGCGCGATATTGGCACGCGCAGCGTCATCGAAACGGGGACGAAGCTGGACGCCACGGTGGTCCCGGAATTGCTGGCCAGCCTCTTCTATCCGCATACACCGCTGCATGACGGCGGCGTCATCATTCGGGGCAATCGGATCGTGGCCGCCAGTTGCGTGTTTCCGCTCTCACACAACATGGAGCTGCACAAGCAACTGGGCACGCGCCACCGGGCCGCGGTGGGGTTGAGCGAGGAGACGGATGCGGTGGTGATCGCCGTGTCGGAGGAAACGGGCACAATTTCCGTGGCGTATCGCGGGCGGCTCAGCCGTGGGCAGGATCGGGATCGGCTGAAGCGCTTCCTCAATGCGCTGCTGGTGCGCGGCGGGGCCGCGAACAGCCCCTGGCGGCGCGCGAAGGAACATCTGGATCTCACACCGGAAGGCATCGCGAAGTCGGACGAAATGGCGAAACAGGAGTCTCTGCATGCCTCGTGACGCCGCCCGCCAGTGGATCGCGAATCTGTTCCAGAACCAGTGGAAGTTCAAACTGCTGGCGTTGGCGATGGCCGCCCTGACGTACTACGCCATCCGCAGCGCGACGGACGAGGAAAAGGATTTTGTGGTTCCGGTCGAGGTGGAGCTCAATCCCGGTATCGCCGTGCTGGCCAAGAACCCCGACCAGGTGGAAGTGCGCTTTCGCGGCGCGCTGGACGACATTCTGAAGATCGACCAGACAAGGCTCAAAGCCCAGGTGCGTGTGCCCGACGCGACGCTGGGGGGCCGTCCGCAGCCGGTGATCATTACGGGGCGCGACATCCTCGGTGCGCGCGGGGTGGCCGTGACCATGATCGATCCGCCGCGCGTCATGATCACGTTTGACCATGAGGTGGAGGCGACGTTTTCGGTGGCCAAGCTGCAGACGATCGGGGAGCCGCTGTTGGGCAAAGTGGAATTGCAGTACAGCCCGCAGAGTGTCACCATTCGTGGTCCCAAGACGCGCATCGAGGAACTCAAGCGCGAGGGGCATGACCAGGTGATCGCCGATCCCGTGGATGTGGACGGTCGCGTGGAGTCCTTTTCCAAGCGTATGGTGGTGCGTTCTCCCGGTGGCAGCTGGGCGTCCAAGATTGAACCGTCTGAAATCACCGTGGAGGTGACCATCATCAAAAAGTCGGTCACGCGTGCATGGTCCAGCCTGCCGGTGCTGGCCATTCGCGGCACGGATGCAGCGGGGCGCGTGGCGGTGGAGCCGTCGACGGTAGATATCATGCTTGAAGGGCGCTCAGAATTGTTGGAAAGCATCTCGGAACGCGATATACGCATCTTTGTGGATTGCGAGGGACTCAGTCACGACGCAACAAACAGTGTGCCGGTGCAGGTGCATCTGCCGGTGTTCATGGATGTGACCGTGTCGGCGGTGCCGAAGACGGTGTCGGTGTCGTTTCCAAAAGAATAGCAGCAGGCGATACGCGCGGGACGAAGCGCGGTGGTTTTAAGTTGGAGTTTAACGTGGCAAGCGCGAACAACATTCCAGACATGGGGCGGCGGGTCCTTTGGGGCTTTTTCCTGACGGCGCTGTGTCTCTTTCTGGCACTCAGCTTGTTCTCGTATGACGGGCACGACATTGGCTGGCTGCAGGCGCCGCCGAACGATCCGCCGGTGAACCTGTTCGGGCCCGTGGGCGCGTGGGTGTCCTTCGTCCTGTTCATGGCCATGGGCCTGGGCGCGTATCTCGTGCCGTGGATCTGCCTCGTGCTGGGGATCATTCTGATCGTCAACCGCCAGCAGCGGGTGTGGCCGCGCATGCTGTGGGGGCTGGCGCTGCTCGTGGCCGTCGTGGCCGTGGTGCAACTTGACGGGCAGCGTTGGGGCGGCGTCTGTCAGGCGCTCAACATCTGGCCGGATGCCGGGGGACTGCTCGGCCGGCTGTTCATGAAGGAGACGCTGGAGCGCTGGTTGAGTCCCGTGGGGGCGGGGATCCTGACGGCGACATTGCTGCTGCTTTCGCTGGTGATGACGATTGATCCGCGCAATGTTTGGCGGGGCTGCCTCGGTGCGGCCGGGTTGTGGCGCACGGCGGGCGAGAAGGTCACGGAAGCGGTGGCCTCCCGGCAGGATCGTCGCGAACAGATTGAACGGGAAGGACGCCGCCTGGAGAAGGAGCGCCGGCGTCTGGAGCGTGTGGTTGGTGACGCCAAGCCGGCGCTGGCCGCTTCGGCGCCGGTGCGCACGCGCGGCGCC
>JAQCIA010000166.1 GCA_027620105.1 Verrucomicrobiota bacterium
GTACCACCGGCGATAAGTACCGCGTCTTGCGTGTCATCGACAACAAACTCACCATAGGGCAGTTTCACCCACAACTGGGTTCCGACGGCAAGCATCCGCTCCATCCGGGTGGTGTAACGGCCCTTCACCGAGTAGCAGATGCGGAGGCGCGATCGGTCGCGCTGTGAACTGGCGATGGAGAAGACGCGTGATTCGGGCCAGAAACCAGCGGGGTCGTAGTCATCCACCGTCAGATGCAGAAACTGCCCCGCGCGGAAGATCGGGACGGGGCTCTCCGGTTGCAGGTCAACGGTGTATACCCCACTGCCATGTGCAGCGATTGCGGCCACGGTGCAGCGACTCTTGCGAGGCATGCTCATCCGTGGGTGCGCCCCGCCATAAACCGATCGAACGTTCCGATCACGTGCTGCAGCATGGCCTCGGTCAAGCCCGGGTAGACTCCGATGAAGAAGGTCCTCTGCGTGATGGCATCGGCATTGGCCAGCGCGCCAACAACGCGGCAGTTGATGTTCTCATAGGCGGGATGGCGCAGCAAATTGCCGCAGAACAGGTTCCGTGTTTCGATTTTGGCGCTTTCGAGCGCGTTCACCAGTTCGGCCCTGCCAAAAGGGGCTTCCGGGCGAACAGAAAGCACATATCCAAACCAGGAGGGATCGGCTTTCGGGGGGGCGGCGTGCAGGATCAAATGCGGCTCGTGCTTCTTCAGGCTGGCGGTCAGGGCCGCGTGATTGCGTTTTCGGGCCGCGACAAACGCGTCCAGTTTTGCCAACTGCGCCAGGCCAATGGCCGCCTGCATATCCGTCACCTTCAGATTGTAACCAATGTGGCTATAGACGTATTTGTGGTCGTAGCCGAACGGAAGCGTGCCGAACTGCTGACTAAAGCGCTTGCCACAAGTGTTATTCCCCCCGCCGGTGCAGTAACAGTCGCGCCCCCAATCGCGGAAGCTGCGGGCAATGTGGGCCAGCGTCTCGTCCGCCACCGCAACGGCCCCTCCCTCTCCCATGGTCATGTGGTGTGCGGGGTAGAAGCTGAACGTGGCGAGATCGCCGAACGTTGCCGTCAGTCGCCCGTCATAGCGACTGCCGAGAGCATCGCAGTTGTCTTCGATCAGCCACAGGTGATGCTGATCACAGAGCTCCCGCACCTCGCTGACCGGAAACGGCACGCCCATCGTGTGCGCAATCATGATGGCCTTGGTCTTGGGGCCCACGGCGGCGGCAATGGCTTCAAGGGTCGGCACATACGACCCAAGCTCCACATCCACGAACACGGGCACAGCCTGGTTCTGGATGATCGGATTGACCGTGGTTGGGAACCCGGCCGCCACCGTAATGACCTCGTCCCCGGGATTGACTCGCCGATCCATCAGTTTCGGGGAGGTCAGCGTTGAGAACGCCACGAGGTTGGCCGATGAACCCGAGTTGACCAGAAAGACGTTCTCGATGCCCAAGTACTCGGCCAGGCCGGCCTCGAAAGCCTCCGCGTAGCGCCCTGCGGTGAGCCAAAAGTCCAGCGACGAGTCAACGAGGTTGGCCAGCTCGGCATGGTCGAAGACTCGCCCGGCGTAGCGAACCGGGCTCTCGCCAGGCACGAAAACAGATGGCGGCGCTGCAGAATGGTACTGCTGGACAAGGTCAAGAATCTGACGTCGAAGCGTCGTGCGATCAGTCATGCGAAGAGAACCTTCCCTTCCGCCGCCCACGGACGCCGCAACCTTCGAGCGCTGTCCGCGTATTTGTCAATCTGGCCAACGGTAAATGCCTGCACCGCTGCCGGGTCAGGCGTAGAGCCCACTTGCCGATACCACGCCACCGTCTGCTCGGTCGCCTCGGCAAAAGACCATGACGGCGACCATTTGAGCAGGGCTCGGGCCTTGTCGATAGCGAGGTTCAATTGGCCGGCTTCATGGACCGCCTTCGCCTGGCTCTTGTCTTCCCATCGCCCGGACCAGTGCTTCAGCATCTCCTCGACCAGTTCCCGAACAGAACGACAGGATTCACCCTCCGGGCCAAAGTTGAAAGCGGACTCGAGATCAGGGCCCTGAGAATGCGAGAGGCAGGCGGCCAGCCAAAGATAGCCGCTAAGGGGTTCCAGAACGTGTTGCCACGGGCGAGTGGATCCGGGGTTGCGAATCGGAATCGACTCGCCGCGGGCCAAGGCGCGAACACAGTCGGGAATGATCCGATCCTGAGCCCAGTCCCCGCCTCCGATCACATTGCCCGCACGGGCTGTGGCGATGCGGACGGGATGACCGGCAAAGAATGACCGCCGCCATGATGCCACGGCGATCTCCACGGCTGCCTTGCTGGAACTATAGGGATCATGCCCCCCCAAGGTGTCGCACTCTCTGTAGCCGTGAACCCATTCCCGGTTCTCGTAGCACTTATCGGTGGTGACGATCACGGCGGCACAAGGCTTTCGGATCGATCGTAGCGCTTCCAGCACATGAAGGGTGCCCATGACATTGACGTCATAGGTGTAGGTGGGATTTTCGTAAGAGGATCGAACGAGCGGCTGCGCGGCCAAGTGGAACGCAAAGTCGGGTTGCGCTTCATCAATAGAATCGGCTACGGCGGCAGCATCCCTCACATCCCCAAGACGCTGTTGAATCTGACGAGCCAGTCCGAGCGCCTCGTACAGGGCCGGCGAGGTGGATGGCGCCAAGGCGTAGCCGTTTACCCTCGCCCCCAGCCGCAGCAACCATGCGCACAGCCAAGAACCTTTGAAGCCCGTGGAACCGGACACCCATACCGACTTGTCATGGAATGCGTTGGCGAACATCACCAGACCTTCCATGGGGCGCGGCCTTCGTTCCACAGCGTGTTCAACAGGCGAACGTCGCGCAGCGTATCCATGCACTGCCAGAAATCCTCATGACGATAAGCGACAAGCTGCCCATCGGCGGCCAGCCGCTCCATCGGCTCGCGTTCCCAGATGGTTTCGTCGCCGGCAATGTGCTTTGCGATCGCCGGCTCTAGCACAAAGAATCCGCCGTTGATCCAGCCCTCGCCGATCTGTGGCTTCTCCTCGAACCGTCGCACAGCATGCCCGTCAATGACAATGCCGCCGAAACGCGCAGGCGGCCGCACGGCTGTCACCGTGGCCAGCTTCCCTTGTTCGCGGTGAAACGCCATCAGACGTTTGATGTCCACATTTCCGACCCCATCGCCGTAGGTCATCATGAACGTCTCGTCTCCGACAAATTCCGCAGCCAGCTTCAACCGCCCGCCTGTCTGTGTGTTAAAGCCTGTGTCCAGAAGGTGCACCACCCAATCATCTCCGCCGCCTTCATGCACGCGCACGTCTTCGCGCGCCATATCTACAGTCAGGTTGTGCAACCGGTGACGGTAGTTGACGAAATAGTCCTTGATGACCTCGCCCTTGTAGCCGAGGGCCAGGACAAACTCCTTAACCCCCTGAGCCACATAGCCCTTCATGATGTGCCAGAGGATCGGCTCGCCGCCGATCTCCACCATGGGCTTCGGTTTGGCTACCGTCTCCTCGGAGAGCCGCGTGCCCAGTCCGCCACAAAGAATGACTGCCTTCATTGGTTCTGGTCTCCCATGCTCCTGATCCGACGTGGTTGCCCTTCCATGCATTCAAGAGAATTTCTCCTGAAGATGCGAGTACTCCTTTGCCAGCAGGTCCAGATTGTCACGGAAGATGACCGAGATTTCATAGATATAGTAGCAATCCTTCGCCGCGGATTGCGCCGCTCGTTGCTGGTCGCGGATCAGGACCTTCTGAACGGCATAGGCGGCAGGGTTGGGAATTCTGATGATTGTACCCTGCATCTGAGCAAATTCCGGGACGCGCCCGAGATCAAGTTCCCACGTCCTGTGCAGGAGCAGTTCCAGGTAGCGAAGTGGCTGGGCCAATAGTCCGTCTTGAACTTGATGCGCTGTGGAGCCTGCACCATCTCTGCCGCCAGGGATTCCCGAGAGTGGGCACAGGAACTCAACATCCGCCGGCAGAGATTCGTCGGCGAGAATGTACTTCACAACAGGAGTTTGGCCTGTTCCCAAAGCTGTCTCCTTGAAGCCAGCATCCGTCATCAGGGACGCGACGGGGGCTGGACCACGCAGCGGGAGCTTCTGCGGGGTGGCCCAGTCAGAATCCTTCGTGCCCAGATATCGGAACGGGATCGCTGCGGCACTCGGATGGTTGCGATAAAGAGCATTCGCGCACCCCCCAATGGAGACAAGATCAGAAAGGTAAGGACGCAAGGTCTCGACTATTCTAACGAAGAAGGCGTCAAATGCAGGATCCTCGAACATCAGGGGATCCTCTCGAAATGCGGCTTTAGTATTCGCTCGTAGAGATACTCTGATTGCTCCAACCCGCGGGCATAGGAGAATCGCACGTCGAAGTAGCATTGCAGGATGTCAGCCACAGGAACGCCTTCAGCACGAACGAAGCCACGGAAGACAACCTCGCTGGCCGGCAATGACACAACTCGCAATGGCGCAGACTCCGACTCATCAACGACCAGATCCATCGCGCGCAGAACCTCGGCAATCGGGCCGGCCGCATAGAGGCGGGCAGATCGCACACTGGACCGTCCCAACCCCATCAGGTGGCAGGCGAGATGCCCTCCGATCACTACAGAGGGCGGAGATGATGCGTCGTTCGATGATTTGAGCTTCTTCAGAATTGAGGCTTCCGGCTCGTCGCCATACAACGACCTTGCGCCGATACCCTTGCTGCGGCCGTGCTTCAAGGCATAGCCCCAGTCTTCCAGCAATTCCCTGTGGTGCTGGATGCGAAACCCATTCGCGGATCTCTTGATGAATCCTGCGCGCTCGCCGTTACCGAGAAACGAAGAAACGACTGGTTGTGAGACGCCGGAGGCAGCAGCGAGCGCGTTGACGCTCGACGGTGCGATCGCCGGGCCGCCCCAGTACTTGGAATCCAAACCCGGGAGAAGCAGCAGCTTGAAAAGCCATTGGTTCTTCGGGGAGAAAAGACTGCCGCGACTGGGGTCGTGCAATTGTAGAGAACCATCCTCAAACGGATGAACGCGGATACTCTCCTCCTGATTCTCCAGGCGAAGTTGCGCCGATCCGTCCTGCGAGAGAATAATCCAGTTCAGTTCGGGCAGGTACTCAGCCGCGTATTGGCGCAGCACTTCGATGGATTTGCGGCTCATGCGTTGGATGTAAAAGGCCAACAGCAGGTCACGTCTAGGATGCTGCAGCCTTAGCGCGTCATGCTGGTACCGAAGGATGGCATCTCCGATGGCAGCACGAAAATCAGGCTCTCGATATAGAGAGGGAGTCTTCATCTCTACTAGCATCATTTCGGCCCCACGGCGAAAGATCAGGTCGGCTTGATTGTCCGCCAGATAGCCTTCTGGCTTCTCCATGCCCCGGGCTTGGAGAATTTCAGAAACGCATGAAAGCAGGTACTGCTTCTTTGCTTCTAGCGGACTTGCGAGGTTGTTCACTGAATTCATCTGTGATCACCAATAT
>JAQCIA010000167.1 GCA_027620105.1 Verrucomicrobiota bacterium
CACAATGAACAACAGCGTTGGCGCAAGGATCAGGAAGCCCGCACCGGCGGCCAGCATGGCGAGCAAGGCCAGCGGGAGGAAGGGCAGAAATACAACAAAGAAGTATAGCGAGAAGATGTAGCCGGCGCACTTGAGCAGCCACAGGGGGACTGCGGTGGGGCGCTCGGTGCGCAGAGGCAGCATGAGGAGCATGCCGTTCAAGATCGTGAAGGTGTAGATCCAGGGGTCCTGAAAATCGTAGGGGAAGGGGATGGTGCGGTTCAGTAGAAGCCCCCCGAGGGGCGCAATGAGGCCGGCAGCGAGCAGCAGCAAGGTCTGCCCACGGCGGAGTTGCTGGAGGACGGAATACAAGGCGGCGAGGGCGCGCAGGAACGCCAACATCAGCAAGGTTGTGGCACCAACAAGAAACACGACGAGGACGATCCACGCATCATCGAAAATGCGTAGTGATGAAAAAGTTGTCACCATAAAAAAGCACATGACGGGCGTCGCGATGAGGGTTGCCAGGGTAAAGCTGATATCCGTTCCGGTGCGGACCGGGATGGGGGCGCAGGCGAGGCGGAAGCCGGCATAGAAGACAGCCGGCATGATCAAGGCGAACTGGTAGTAGAGAAGCTCGGTTTCCGGCAAAAGCCACGCGGTTACGCTGGCGGGGAGGATGTTGCCTATTGAAGAAATGATCCACCACAGGTAGGCGACGTGGGCGAGCAGAAGCAGCGCACAGGGGCCGAGGCAGACGCTGCGATGTCGCCGCCAGAGGAAAGTGCAGAGCGCGGCTATGCAAGCGAAGAGCAAGAGTTCTGCTGCGCCGGTGGTGACCGCCAGCGCGACCTGGTTGCCGGACATGTCTCCATGCACCAACTGCCAGCGGTTCACATTGATGGCCAAGAGGAGCGCCTGTGGGACCAGCATGAGCCAGATCAACCAGCGCGGGTGTGCGAAGGACTCGGGCAACCAACGGCGAGGTTCAGCGGTCTGCATGGGGCACGCTCCTTGATATGACGACATGCACAACAATCAGGACGGACAGAAAGACAAAGACACCGGCGGCGGTATGAACCGCAGGTTGAAAGTCGACGGGTAGAGCATGTGCGGCGAGGCGCGCCGCCAACCAGGCCATGACGATCCGCATGGTGTTCGCGGCCATGGTGATGAGGTAGGCCGCCAGGGGAAGCGCCAGCCAGAAGCGTGGGCGCAAGCCGGCATGGATGCCCTCACGGACCAGGAGCGCCAGAATCAGGACGAAATAGCGCCCCGCGCTGCATGCCAGCGTGACGTGGATCGCGATCTCTGGGGTGGGAAGCGTGAACCCTTCGTCCGTTGGGGCGCAGGGGACACCGAGAAACGCGGCGGTGGCGCGGGCGACAGGATAACAAAATCCAAGGCGCCAGAACTGTGGGAAGTGGGTCGTGGCGGGTAGCAGGAACAGAAAGGTTAGCAGGGCGCCGATGAATGGCGCGTTGCGGTGGCAAGCCGGGAACTGGTCGACCAATGTCTGTCTGATGGTTGCGTCGCCGTGTGCCATGGAGGGATCCTTGAAGGTTACTTTCGGCGTGGATGGCGCATGCGCGTGCAGGACAGGCTGTTCGATGCCGTGCGTCCGTATCGGGAGGTGACGGCGACGCAAGCTGGCAGTGCTGCGGGGACCAGCCCGGGGAACCGGACGGGCGGGGGCGGGAGGCGGCGGGCGTGACGCTGTTGGCGGGCGGGGGATCTACGTGTGGTCGTGTGCATGGTGCTTTCCCTGTGCTGGTGGGGTGTTGTTCGCACGGCCGAACCAGCGATCGGCCAGGGCGAGGAAGGCGGCGGCGATAAGGAGGATGGGAGCGACGACGGTGCAACCGAGGTAGGTGACGATGTAGGTGACGCCGAGGAACGCGGCCAGCGTGGCGTGGCCGCCGGCGAGTGGCGATGTTCCCGAGAGCACGGAGGTGCAGGCGCGACCGCCACAGACGTGGGCGATGGCGAACGCGGCCAGAATGATGACGGCGCGCAGGATCAATCCACGGGTGTGCATCGTTGCCAGACCTCCTTCCAGAGCGGACCTTGCACGAGGGCATAGAGCAGGACCGCGTCGCCGACGGCGTTGCCGGCGGAGTAGGTCAGCGCGCCATCGCGTTCCAGCGGGAAACCGCCAAAGTTGAGTGACGTGAGCAGGGCGCGCAGGTAGGGGGTGTCTTCAAATGCGGCGGCGCCGAGAATGGCGAGCCCACTGGAGCCGGCGCTGATTTCGAGGAGCGGCACAATGGGGCCGGAGTCGACATCCATGGATCCGGGCCAGGTGGCGGGCCATTCGCGCGCGTAGCCGAAGCCGAGTGTGGTGCGGGCCAGTTCATTCTTGGCGCGCTGGTATTGGTCGGCGGCGAAGGCGGGATCGACCAGTTGGAGGCAGTGCGCGGCCATCCAGATCGAAGAGCCTTCTGGGCCGTCCAGCGGGCTGCCCGCGAGGGTGAAGCTGGAGATGAGCAAGCCGGTCCGCGAGTCCACCAGGTTGGATTTGACGGTGGCGAGCCAGCGCTGCAGGAAGGCCGCGTGATCGGTTGCGTCTAGCGCGTCCGACATCCGCAGTGCGGCCAGCGCGAGGGTATTGCAGAACATCCAGCACTCGTCGGGGTAACTTTCACCGCACAGGATGGGGCCCTGTTCCAGCGTGCGTTTGAGCGCGGCGATGCGTTCGCGGAAGGGGGCCACGAGTTGTGCGTCTTCCTGGATGAAGCGGCGCGCACCGAGCATCAGTGCGATTTCGCCATCGAGGAAGACGCTGCGCGACGCGGCGCCGCGAAAAGCGCCGGCCTGCGCGTAGTCCATGAGGAAGTAAAAAGGGCCCTGCTCGCGTTCGAGGTGCAGGGTGTCCGCGATGATGGTGTCGATGAGACTCAGGTGATCCGCGCGGGTGGAGGGTTCGCGCAGGGTGATGTTGGCGAGAGCGAGGACGGTGAAGGTGCGGCCCATGAAATCCCACTCGGCATTGGAGCGGCGCATGCGTGCCTGTGCGGTGTCGCGTTCGGCGGGGATTTCCCAGAGACGGCGTTGGGCGGCAAGCAGGGCTTTGGCACGGGACCCGAGGTGCGAGGGATGGCGGTAGGCATCCAGGTTGGGGCGGTAGAGCCGGTGCAGCAGCGGCAGCCAGAGCGCAGCGGCGGCCAGCAGGGCAAAGCACGTGCGGAGCCAGTGGCGCGTGAGGCGTGTGCCGGTGGCGGGGCGGGAAGTGTTGAGGCGGACGGCGATGGCATCGGCGATGACGGCGCATTCGAGGCCGAAGGGGAGGTAGCCGGCAAAACCGAGGAACGGCATTTCGAAGAGGTGGAAGCGGTTCACGTAGGGGACGGCGTAGATCCACTTCGCGGCGCTGTGGAAGTTCCACATTTCCCAGAAGACGCCGCAGATGAGAGCGGCGAGGGCGAGGCGACAGGGGCGCGCCCAATTGCCGTCGGCGAGTGGCGCGAAGATGGTCGGGCGGCCGCGCAGGGACTGTGTCGCGGTCAGGAGGATCAGCGGTGCAATCCAGAGCAGCGGGAACAGGATGTCGGGCCAGACGCCGATGCCGGTGAGTCCGGCGAGGGCGAGGATGAGCCAAAGCGTGGCCCAGCGCGGTGGGTGCGCGAGGCGCAGGGGGCGGAAGCGGTCGAGGCCAGCGCAGAGACGGGGGAAGGATTCCAGCAGTTCCTCGGTGCCCATCACGGCGGGGAGGACGGTGGCGAAGGGGAGCGTGGCGAACCAGAAATATTCTGCGGGGCTGAGGGTGTCGGCGCCGACGTAGTACCAATTCTGCACGAAGCGGTTGAGGTATTCAAAGAACCACCAGAAGGCAGCACTGGCGGGAAAGAGGGCGAGGAAATAGCGCGGGCGGTTGCGCAGCATGCAGTGGCCGGTGCGGCGTTGCGTCCAGGCGTTCACGACGAGGATGTAGCCGAGCCAGAGGGGGCTGAAGGTGAACATTTGCAGCGCGTCGAACAGCGGCAAACGCGTCCAGGCGATGAGCCAGGCGGCGACCGTGATGGCGATTCCGGCGTAGCCCCAGGCGGGGAACGCTTGGGTGTCGGTTGGCGTTCGGAGACTGTGGGGCACGGCGTGGCGGTGGCGGACGACATGAAATACGAAGGGGAGCGTGGCGGCGAAGATGGCGCAAGCTAGGGCAATGAACATGGGCCACGAGAATGGCGCGTGCGCCACGTAGTGGGTGAGCGGTGGAAATTCGAGATAGCGCGCGCCAGATTGGCCGGCGAGGACGGCGCCGGCAAGGGGCAGGCCGAGGAGGATGAGGGCGAGCAGCAGGATTTGGCTAAAGAGACGTAGGGAGAAGGCTTGCATGGGTGCTATCGGAAATCCTGCATTACGTGGAAGGGACTTTGCGAAACGGCACGATTAGGCGTTCGGCACGCAGGAATTTTGGAAGTGTTACGAGGATGAAGGTGGTGCCGCCCAGCAGCCCGATCGCGAGATCGCTAAGCGTGTCATCGAGGCTGAGTTGGCAGGTGGTTCCCAGCGTGCGATCCGCGGTCCACTCGGCGAATTCCCAAATCAGGGCAGCTGTCGCGGTCATGCCAATCAGCACCAGCATGCGCGTGAACGCATCTGGCCGATGGGTGAGACCGCGTTTGGCCAGAACAGCAAGGGCGCCAGCGGCAAGGAAGGCCATGGAGGCGCCCCCGAAGAAATGCAGCGGGATGTCGATGTGCGGCCAACGGCGATATCCGTTCAGGATGTGTGCACAGAACTCGTGTGCGAGCAAGACCGCGATGGGAAACCAACCGAAACGACGGCAAATTTCCCAAGCGGCGGTCAGCCATGCATGTATCACGATAACCCCGCTTGCTTGCATCAGCGCTTCCTCGGCGCGCGGGAGGCTTCGTCGAGCTGGTCGCCCCAATGGGTGAGGAAGAACTTTTTTTCCGGCTGCAGGGCGCGGTCGCTCGTGCCCAGGATGGGGCGCAGGGTTGTGGTCATCTGCAGGCTGACCACAATGAAGATGATCGACCAGACGACGAGGTGGTTCCCGTAGCGACCATTCAGCAGCAGCATGGATTTGCGGATGTACTGCATGCCGTAGGCGAGCGCGATGAACCAGAAGACCAGGTTCATGGCGCCCATGAAGACGATGGACTCGGTCGATTGCGAAAAGATCCACGACACCGGCCCGAAGGCCAGCAGGAGCAGCGAGGCGACGGTGATCAGGCCCGTGAGCGCGCCGAGGATTTTTCCGGGTTCGCTGTCCGCGCCGGCGAGGCAGGAGAACACGAACAGACTCGGCAGGCAGATCAGTGCCGCCAGGAGCACGCCCACGGTGATCTTGGCCGGTGCGAGCCAGAGCTGATCGCCGAGGGAGAAGGTGCCGACGGTGACGCCGTAGGCGGCGAGGCAGAGGATGCCGAGCAGCAGCTGCAGCACGATGACGCGGCGCGTCTGGCCGTGATGGAGTTCGTGCAGGATTTGTGCCGGATATTTCAGCGTGCCTTC
>JAQCIA010000168.1 GCA_027620105.1 Verrucomicrobiota bacterium
GCTCCAGCTCGCGGGCCACATCGTTGAAAGCCGGCACCACCACATCCGCGACAAACCGCCCCAGTTCGGAGCCTCGCGCATCTACCTTCTGTGATTCGGAGCGGTCATTCAACAGGCCGCCCAATTCTGATCGCCAGTCCGACATCTCACGCTCCTTCACATGCCCAACGCCATCGCCGTTTATCACGCACGATAGCAGGGCTAAGACGGCACTCGCAAGCCGTGAGGCGGACCCGGTCCCATTCAGTCGGCGGCGGGTGCTGTGGTGATCGGCAGCAGGATGCTCACGGAGGTGCCCTGACCGATGGTGCTCTTCACCTCAATAAACCCACTGTGCTCTTCCACGATCCGCTTGGCGATCACCGTGCCCAGCCCCGTGCCCTTGCCTTTCGGCTTCGTGGTGAAGTAGGGCTCAAAGATGCGCGCCAGCACATCCGGTGGCATCCCGCAGCCATTGTCCGACACGCGGAATTCAATGGCGGCGTCCCGCCGATGGCAGGCCAGCACAATATTTCCGTGACCGCGATCCACCGCATCGATCGCATTGGAGATGATGTTGTGAATGGCGCGCACCAACTGCGCGCGGCTGCCCAAGACCACGGCGCCACCATCATCGACCTGATATTCGATTTCGACGTCCACGGCCGAAACCAGCGGCTCCACGCTCATGACCAGATCGTCAATGATGTGGGCAACCGCGATGGGCTTCAACTGGCTGAGTTCCGCCCCATCGGCCTGCTGCCACATCTGGATCAACTCATGACACCGGCGCATATTCTTTTCAATGACCTCGAGGTAGTCCGCGGCTTCCCCCAGCTGTTCACCAAACATGCCCTGGGACTTCACCAATTGTTGGTCCAAAAGGTTAATGTACCCCATCACAATCATCAGCGGATTGCGCAGATCATGCACGAACTCCGCCGAAGACTGTCCCAGTGTGGCCAACCGGTCCTTTGTCGCCAGGTCTTCGGTCAGCTTGCTATTCATGTCCTGCAGTTCGCGCAGCATGCGCACGCGTTTGTGCTCCATCCGCGAACGCAGCGTGAAGCGGCTGACCATGTTCAGCATTTCCGTGGTGTCAAAAGGCTTGCTGATATAGTCGTTGGCGCCCAGGCGCAGGGCCTCCTGTGCGGTCTCGAGCGCCCCAAACCCCGTCAGCATGACCACAGACGTCAGCGCATCGATGGCCCGCAGTTCGCGCAGCCCCTGAATGCCCGTCTTGCCCGGCATGCGGATATCCATGATCACCAGATCGGGATGCTCGCGCTTGAGGATATCCAACCCGCTGTCCACGTTGTCCGCGCAGATCACGGCATATTCGTCTTTCAACAGAAAGCGCAGGCTCTCCCGGGGCCCGCGCTCATCATCCACAACCAGTACGACACGTTTATCGGCAATGGCTATCATGGGTTTGCTCCCCGGGTCCCGCACGGGTTGTGCGGCCCCTGTTCCTAAATGATCGGCTGCGTGTTCGTGCATGTGCGTTTGTCCGACTCCCTGATGCGCCCGAATCGGCGCCGCGCGCGCCACACACAACCCCACAATTGGCTATTAGAAATTTCGACCGTAAGCAATCGACAACAGGTGCTGATCGATCTCGTCGGTCCCGTTCACCGGGTTCTCCGGCGTATCGATTTGCCGGTCGTCCTGAATGTTGTAGGCATACGCCACATCGAGGCGTTGATCACCCTTCGCGTATCCGGCACCGATGCCCAGAACATGCTTGTCGCTCTCTGCCAGGGTTGCCGACGCCATGGCGCTGGAAACCTTGAGGTCAGCCAAGTTTGCGGGATTGTGCGTCGCGGCGGTGAGGTCATTTACCTCTGTCAAATGCACACCACCCCGCCCCAGAACTGCCGCACCTTCCGGCGGATTGCGGAAACCGTCCGCCAGCGTCGTCCCGACGGTGCCTGACACACAGACCAGCATGCACAAGACTGCGCGTTTCGAATGCGATCCTCTATTTGTCCTACTCATCATTTTCTCCGTAATCGGTCGTTCAGACTCACTTCCCTCAAATCAGCCATACAATAGATATCCGCGGTGCGTCGCCTTCATAGCAGACCACGTGCCATGCCCTAAAATTCCAACGTATTGCGGATAATTGGATTGACTGTACATATATGTAGTGTAGAAATGTGTTCATAAATGTACGGCGACTTTGTGGGTGTTCATAGATGAACATCGGCTTGGCTCCGACGGGCGCTAAGCTTTCGGCTGACCGCATTTCACAAAGCCAGGTATGCGTAGCAAGCAACGGGTAGTGATTACAGGATTGGGGACGATCGCTGCCAACGGCATCGGGCCGGATGCCTATTGGGACACGCTGGTCAAAGGCCAGAGCGGCATCGGCTACATCACCCTCTTCGATGCACGCGACTATCCGATCCGCGTCGCCGGCGAGGTGAAAGGGTTCAACCTCCACGACATCGTCAGTTCGGTCGTGACCACATGGCGCATGGCACGGCACACACAGTTCGCAGTCGCAGCCGCGCACATGGCGCTCGACATGGCGCGCCTGGACCTGCGGGCGGTCGCGCGCCGGTCGCCACTGGCGATTATCGTGGGTGTCAGTACCAGCGCCTTCGACGTCATCGAGCGCGGGCAGGAACGCATGCACGAGGGTGGTCCACAACGGGTGAGCGCCTATTTCGTGGAAGCGTCGCAACCGCACGGGATGGCCACCATGCTGGCGCGAACGCTCGGCGTCCAGGCGCGCTGCCAGACCATCTCCAGCGCCTGCGCATCCGGCATGGAGGCCATTGCAAGTGCGGCGGCGCTGATCCGCACCGGCAAGTTCGAAGTGGTCATCACCGGCGGTGCCGATGCCACCGTCACGCCATTGGCCATCGCCAGTTTCACGACCGCCGGCATGCTCCCCTCATCCAACGGTGACCCCACATCCGCCAGCCGCCCCTTTGACCTGGGGCGGTGTGGCGGCGTCGTGGGCGAGGGCAGTGCCATGTTCGTGCTCGAGAGCCTCTCCCACGCCCTGGCCCGTGGTGCCGAACCGCTGCTCGAGCTGCATGGCTACGGCAGCATGATCGACGAACCCGGAACGCGCCCCGCTTCCGGTCTCGCCTACACCATGGAAGCCGCCCTGGCCAATTCCGCCCGCCATCCCGACGAAATCGAATACATCTGCGCGCATGGCCCCAGCGACAAAGTGCAGGACGAAGTCGAGACGGACGCGATCAAGTCCGTGTTGGGCAAGCATGCGCGTGACATTCCAATCAGTTCCATCAAGGGCGTGATCGGCAATCCGCTCGCCGCCTGCGGCCCCCTTGCGCTCGCCACCTGCGCCCTGGCCGTGCGTCACCAGACAATCCCACCCACCGCCAACTACAGCGTTCCCGATCCGAAATGCGATCTGGACTACGTTCCCATAAACGGGCGCCCCTACCCGTTGCGCCTCGCGCTCATCAATGTGCATGGAATGGGCGGCATGAACGGCAGCATGCTGGTGGAGGCATTCACGGGCGCATGACGGCGGCACATCTATTCGTTCTCCTCTCGGTGGTCGTGAACCTGGTCTACGGGATCATGGTCTACCTGACCAACCCCCGGCGTTCCGCCAACCAGCAGTTTTTGACGCTGACGCTCGTTCTCGGCGCCTGGATGGCCTGCGTCTGGAACGCCCTGAATGCCCGTACCCCGGAAGTTGCCACCATCGGCGTCCGCTGGGCATCGGCCTTCGCCCAACTCGTGCCCACCGCCTTCTTCCTCCTGCGCATTGCAATCATTCGCCCCGATCTCTCGTGGAGCGGGGGGGTCCGCCGCGCCCTCCCGTTATTGCTCGTGAACGCGGCAATCGGCGTGATGTGTCTGACGCCTTTTTACCTGCACACCATGGTCATGCCGGATGCGGCAACTGGTGCCGACGACGTCGCGCAGCCCAAGTACGGACCCGGCATCGCCATTTTCATTTTCTACTACCTGACCGCGCTCGGCTGGTTGATCACCCTGTATATCCGTGATGCGCGCCAGGCCCGCGGTATTCAGCGTACGGAAATTCAATATGTGCTCCTGGCCTGCGGTGCCTGTCTGTTCACCGGCACCACCCTCGCCCTCGTGATTCCAGTCCTGACCGGCAGCTACCGCACTGCCCCCATGGCCCCGCTCTGCGCCGTGGTGCTCAATGCGATCCTCGCCTATGGCATCGCCACCCAGCGCATCATGGGCGTGGCCCTCGTCCTGCGGCGCGCCACCGCCTACGCCCTGCTCGCCGTCTACCTCTCCCTGCTCTACGCCGCCGTCGCCTGGTTCGCCACGCGCGTGCTCCAGCTCGCCGGCGGCACCCCGGACTTCTGGCCCGGACTCCTCGCCGCTCTCACCGTGGCATTCTCCGTGGTTCCCGCCAACGGACGCATGCAGCGCATCGCCAACCGCCTCTTCATCAACGCCCCCACCCTCGACGGCGGCCTCATGGTCGGCCAGATCACCCAGGCCCTGCAGTCCCTCTCCACCACGGACGACATGGCCCGCCACTTCGCCAACATCGTCTCCCAGAACCTGGACACGGATCGCGTTCTGATCCTCGTCGGCGACGACGCGGATTTCGTGGAGGTCCACCCCGCCACCGAATCCACCCTGCGCATCGGCGCCGCCTCCCCCCTCGCCCTCATGCTCGCCGCCGAAGCCCTCCCGCTCGTGGCCGACACCCTCGGTCGCCGCCAGCTGCTGCCCGGACAGGCCGATGCCCTCGACCAGATGCGCAGCCTAAGCGCCGCTGCCGCCGTGGGCATCCGCTTAAAGAATCGCCTCAGCGGCTTCGTCCTCCTCGGCCCACGCCTCTCCGGGCGCATCTACGGTGCCCCTGAAACCGACGCCTTGCGCTTTGTCTGCGGCGAACTCGCCGTGGCCATGGAAAATTCCCGCCTCTTCACCGAAACCCGCAACAGCCGCATCTACAACGATATCCTCCTCGACAACCTCGGCACCGGCGTCATCGCCATGGACCGCCAGCAGATCATCACCGTGATCAACCGCGACGCCCAGCGCATTCTCGGCCGCCAGCCCCACAACCTCATTGGCAAACCCTGCGACACCCTGCCATCCCCCCTGGGCCCCATCCTGAAAGACACACTCGATACGGGCGTCCGTCACGCCGATGAGGAGGTTCGCCTGGACGTGGGCGCCAAGGACCCGATTTTCGTACGCGTCGGCGGCTCCGTGTTTCACAGCCACACGGGCGAACCGTTGGGCGCCCTGATCGTCTTCCACGACGTGACCCGCTTGAAACACCTGCAAACCCAGATTCGCCGCTCTGACCGGTTGGCCAGCATGGGCACGCTCTCGGCGGGCATGGCCCACGAAATCAAGAACCCCCTGGTCACGATCAAGACGTTTACCCAGTTGCTTCCTGACCGCTATGACGACCCCGAGTTTCGCGATAGCTTTCTATCCCTGATGACCGAGGAAGTGCGCCGCATTGATACGCTCGTCAACCAGCTCCTG
>JAQCIA010000169.1 GCA_027620105.1 Verrucomicrobiota bacterium
CAATGTCCACCGCTCCATGTCGCCAGCTCCACCGCCGTATAGCCGGGCTGCACCGCTGAAGGCGATCCACCGGCCGACGATCCGACATCGCTCATGCCTGCTCCATCTCTGCCAGCAAATCCAGCACCACCTGAACGTCATCAAACACCAGCGAGCGGTGCGCAAATTCCTGCATCGTTTCGTGCCCTTTGCCGGCGACAACCACCACATCACCCAGCCGTGCTAGCGACAGGACGCGCGCGATGGCTGCACGCCGATCCACCACCGGCTCCAGGTGACGCGCGCTTGGGGCGCCCTCCATGATCTGCGCGATAATTGCCTGCGGTTCCTCCTTGCGCGGATTGTCGGAAGTCACCACCACATAATCCGCCAGACGCGCCGCGACCGCCCCCATGGCCGCGCGCTTGGTCGTGTCACGATTGCCACCGCACCCGAACACCAGCAGCAACCGTCCGTCGGCCACTTCGCGCACCGTTTCGAGCATCCGCGCCAACGCATCATCCGTATGCGCATAGTCAACGAACACCTGAAAGCCGCGCGTGCAGCCGACTTCCTGCAACCGACCTGGCGCAGCCTGTGCGGCACTCAGCGCCTTCGCCACATGGGCAACGTCCATGCCCATCGCCAGCGCTGCCGCACCCGCGGCCAACGCATTACTCACGTTGTAAGCGCCCTGCAGCTTCAGCTGGACGTTCGCCTCCCCAACGGGCGACACCAGGCGAAACGTGGCCCCGCGCGCGGTCATCGCCAGATTGGCCGCCGTCACCTTGGCCCCACCCTGCAGCCCATAGGTCAGCAGTGGCACGCGCGTACCGATTTCGGCCACGAGTCGTTGCCCCCACACATCGTCCTGGTTCACCACCGCCGTGGCGGGATGGCCATCCCCGCCAAGTGCGGAAAACAACTGTGCCTTGGCGGCATAATACGCCTCCATCGTACCGTGATAATCCAGATGGTCACGCGTCAGATTCGTGAAGATGGCGACCTGAAAATTCAGTGCCGCTACGCGACGCTGCGCAAGGGCGTGCGACGACACCTCCATCACCGCGCTGCGGCACCCCGCCGCCACCATTTCGGCGAACATGCGGTGCAGCGTTGGCGCATCCGGCGTGGTACGGGTGGCAGGGATCACCCGCGTGCCAATGCGATAGGCCACGGTCGAAATCAATCCCGGCACGTGCCCCGCCGCATCCAGCAGGTCGCGCACGAGGTAAGCAACCGTGGTCTTGCCATTCGTCCCGGTGACACCCACCAGCTGCAATCGGTCCGCTGCATCCTGCCAGAATGCCTTCGCGAGAGCGGCCAGGGCCAGACGCGCATCATCCACGACCACGGCAGACACGTGCGTGGGGGCATGGGCCTCGCCTTCGGCGACCACCGCGCTTGCGCCCCGCGCGGCGGCGTCGTCCAGAAACCGCCGGCCATCCTGCATCGCACCGGGAATCGCCACGAATAAATTCCCCGCCCGCACCTGGCGTGAATCACAGACCACACCGGTGATCTCCACATCCGCCGGACCATGCAGCGAACGCGGTGCAATCCGTTGCAATATGGATTTGAGCTTCATCCGTGTGCAAAAAGGAAAATGAACATGGTGCGACCGCCTGCGCCCGCACCGCGCTTAGCGCATGGCCACGGCAGACTGCTCCGCACTTGGCAGTCCCATATACCGTGCGGTTTCCGATGCAATACGCTGGAAAATTGGTGCGGCCACTTGCCCCCCCGTATGCAGAGGCTGAGGATTGTCCACCACGACCACGATGGCGATCTCCGGCTTTTCCGCCGGCAGAAATCCGACGAAAGAGGCCATGTGATCCGTGGATGAGTAGCGGCCGCCGACCGGCTTCTGGGCCGTCCCTGTCTTCCCGGCCACGGAGTAGCCCGCCACCGCCGCGCGCTTCCCCGTGCCATCGGGCTCCGTCACACGCGCCAGCAGCCGGCGCATGGTGGCCGCCGTTTCCGTGCGAATCGGACGCCCCAGCTCCTCGGGATGCTGCTCATCGAGCACCGTGCCATCCTTGGCAACCACGCGCTGCACAACATAGGGCCGCATCATCACGCCATCGTTGGCGATCGTGCTGTAGATCGTAATCAACTGCAGGGCCGTCACCGCCACGCCCTGCCCGATGGCCATGCGGCTGGCGCTGATCGGAGACCACGCGGAGACTGCCGGCAAAATCCCCGCCTCTTCGCCGGGCAAATCAATGCCCAACTTGCGCCCCAAACCGAACGCACGCATGTACTCGAACAGGCGCTGGTCGCCCAGTTGCACGGCGAGCTTGGCCGTCAAAATGTTGCTCGATTTCTTCAGCCCGTCCGCCACCGTCAGCCGCCCTTCGGCGTGATAGTCGCGCAGCAGGCGGTTCCGATGCATCCACTTCCCGTTCTCGCAGTGAATCACCGTCTCCGGCGTGGTCAGGCCTTCATTCAGCGCCGCGGCGAAGGTGATCGCCTTGAGGGTGGACCCGGGTTCGTACACCACCGCCAGCGCCCCATTGCGTCGCTCAAGTTCATTGGCCGTGCGGAAATGGTTGAGATCGTAGGACGGGCGGCTGGCCATGGCCAGGATTTCACCCGTCCGTACGTTCTGCATGATGGCCCAGGCGCCCTGCCAGTGCACCGTCTGCCCCGCCGCAATGTCGTCCAGGGCTTTCTCCATGATGTATTGCGCATACTGGTCAATCGTCAGATACACGTCCGCGCCCTGCACGGCCGGCACATAGCGACCGCGCTTGAAATACAATTCCTCGCGCAACGCGTTCTTCTTGCTTTCGAGTAGCCCGCGCGAGCCCTTGAGGAAGCGGTCCATGCGCTGCTCCACGCCGGCCGATCCATCGCCGGCCAGATTGACGAAGCCCAGCACATGGCAGAGGAAGTCATGGTGCGGGTAGTAGCGCACGGTCCGCTCTTTCATGAACACGCCGGGGAGGCGCAAGGCCTCAATACGCTCGGCTTCTTCCGTCGGCAACGCGGCCCTAATACACGCGTACTCTCGCCCCGGACGGTCCAGCTTGGCCGTGATTTCGGCCGCCGGCGTGTCGAGCAGGCGCGACAGTTCGGCCGCCACGAAGGCCACCTGCTTGTTGCTCACCACCGCATCGGGGTTTGCACAGACATCCTTCGCCGGCACATCGAGCACCAGAATATTGGCGTCGCCATGCTGGTCAAAGACCTTGCCGCGCTCCACCGGAAGCTCGGTGACCCATTGGCGGCTCTCAACAATGTCGGCGAGCGCCTCGTCGTGCGGCCCCAGGTGCAGGAAAACCAGCCGGGCGCCCAGGCACACCATGGCCGCCGCCTGGACTGATGCACAGCCCAGAATGCGTCGGCGTGTGCCTGCGGCGTTCATTCGATCGCGTCTTTCATCCGGCTGACGCTCGCCATCTGCTGCCCGGCCCCGATCATGCCGTCGTCCTCCACATCACCCATGCGCAGGCGTACGACTTGCCGGCTCGACGGCCAGGACATGCTGAGATTGTGCTGCATCAGGGCACGCTCAAGATTCTGCGGCGCCTTCAAGCGCGTCCATTTAAAAAGTTCCTGCTGATATTCCTTGAGCAGCACGTCCCGATGCGTCTCGAGTTGCTTCAACTCGTCACCCAGCGTCTGGCAACGGCACACCATCCACACGTACGCCAGCGCCAGCGAGCCAGCCAGCACCACGAGCCCTGCCAGCGGCACCGGCAGCGCATAGGCCTTCACAACTTTCTTGCGGTTGCGTCTTCTCACGATGTCAACCTCCGTCCTGACTTTCCCGACCACGCGCCCCTGCATCCCCTGACACATGCGATTCATTACCGCCCAGCCGCTCAACCACGCGCAGTTTCGCGGAACGCGCCCGCGGATTGGCCTCCACTTCAGCACCGTCCGCCACGACCGGCTTGCGCGTGATGCGCCCCAGCGCCGGCGTTTCCCCGCGCCAAACCTGCCCACCCTGCTGCAGCGATTCCCAGCGCCCCACATGCGCCGCAAAGCGCGACTTCACCGCGCGATCCTCAATGCTGTGAAACGTGATCACGGCCATGCGCCCACCCGGCTTCAGCAGCGCGATCCCCGCTTCCAATCCCGTCTCCAGACTTTCCATCTCCCGATTCACCGCCATGCGCAGCGCCTGAAACGTGCGCGTGGCCGGATGCGTCGGCCCCCGCCGGCCACCCAACGCCCGCGACACAATTTCCGCCAGCTCCAGCGTCCCGGTCAGCCGCTTCTCCGCGCGCGCCCGTTCCACCGCCCGCGCCACCCGCGCCGCGCGCGGCTCTTCGCCGTAGACGCGCAGCGCATCGGTCAGCGCCGCCGCGCTCCAGGTGTTCACAATCGCTTCCGCCGTCGTCTCCGCGCTGCGATTCATGCGCATGTCCAGCGGCCCATCGCGCATGAAGCTGAACCCGCGCTCCGGCGTGTCCAGCTGATCCGACGACACACCAAGATCGAGCAGGATCCCGTCTGCTGCGACCACGCCATGCCGCGCGGCAATCTCCGCCATCTCCGCGAAACTCCCGTGCACAACCACGCATGCAGGCTGCGTCGAAAATCGCGCGCGCAACCGCGCCACCGCATCCGCGTCCTGGTCAATCGCGAGCACGCGCCCGTGCGCTCCAACGCGTGCCAGCAGCTCCGCCGTGTGCCCGCCGCCGCCGGATGTGCCATCGATGCAGATGCCACCCACTGGCACCGCAAGCCGCTCGATGACTTCGGCCAGCATGACCGGTACATGCATGCGACTCCGTTCGTGTGCTTAGAAGTGAACATTGGACGGCCCGAGTTTCTGGAGTTTCTCCGCACCAAGCTGGGCGCCCTCCACGCTGTGCTCCGGACTCCACAACTCAATGCGATCCATCGCGCCAACCAGAATCACCGCGTCCGTCAGTCCCGCAAACGTGAGCAAATCGTCCTTGATGCGAATGCGCCCCTGGACGTCCCAGGCGAGCAGTTCCGAGTTACCGCCCAGGGCGCGCGCCTGCTGACGGGCCGCGGCATCTCCCATCGAACACCGGCGCAATGCCTCCAGCTTGCGCACCAGTTCCGACGTGGGATACACGGTCAGGCATTTCTGATGAAAATCCGGCGAAACATAGACCGCCTCCGGCTTGCCGATCTGGGCTCGCCAGACCGAGGGGATAGTCAGTCGTCGCTTTGGATCCAGATTGTGGGTAAAATTCCCCACAAACATACCCAGGCCGCTGATTTGGCTCTCCAAACTTGTGATACTTGGGTCCATTGGTGTGACTCTGCTCCACACAGTTCAACACCTGGCCCCACCTATGTCAACAGGTTTGGGCGGACCTGACCGGACTTTTTTTGGAATCCTCCAGAATCACCCACTTTTTCGACCTGTAGCCCACCACTAACGGCCGGTAACTGCAAACGGTTTATGCCACGAATATCGTCGTAACATGCTTATATAAAACGCTTTACAACGAACATGTAACCTGGGTGGTGTGCGGTGGGGCGGG
>JAQCIA010000170.1 GCA_027620105.1 Verrucomicrobiota bacterium
CATCCTCCTTGAGCGAAGCGCGACCTGCACGCGTGGCCGAGATTCGCGCAGAACAGGTGCGCGAGCGTGGCGACGTGCTCGTGGCCTATGTGGGATCCTTCGCCACTTACCAGGGGATTGATCTGCTTTTTCAGAGCATTCCCGTGGTCATCCAGCTGCACGCGCAGGCACGCTTCGTGATCGTGGGAGGTTCGGCGGAGGCGGTGGCGATCCGGCGCCAGGCACTGGCGGCCGCGGGCGTTGCCGACAGGGTGACGTTCGTGCCGCAGATTCCGCCGGATGATTTGCCGAATTTCCTGGCGGCGATGGACGTGCTGCTATCTCCGCGCCTGAGTGGCATCAACACGCCGCTCAAGCTGCTTGACTACCTGAAGGCGGGACGTGCCGTGGTGGCCACGGATACGGCCGCCAATCGATTCATTCTCGATGCCGATTGCGCGGTCATCGCACCGGCGACGGTGGAAGGGTTTGCGGCCGGGATCGGGCGGGCGGTGGGGGATGCGGCGTTGCGTGAGCGACTGGGACGAGAGGGCAAGACGCGCATCCAAAACGCGTACAACTATCGCTTGTTCAAAGCGGGCCTGGAGGCGTGCTACGCAGCCATGGTGCCGGATGGGACCAGGGCGCGTTGACGGATCGCGGGTGCGGAGGCACACGCCCCCTCCAATTTACGCGAGCGGCACCATGCTCCGCTGGCGTCCGGCGAAACGCGCCAGCGCGCGGCAACCCATTCCATGTAGCAGCGTCTCCATGGCGTCGAAGGCGGTGCCCACATCGTTCGGGGAGTGGGAGTCGGAGTTCACGCAGAGCGGAATGCCGAGACGCAGTGCTTCGGCGCAGAGCGCGGGCGTCGGGTAGGCTTCCGGAACGACGATCTCCGGATGGCGAAATCCGGATGTGTTGATTTCCATGCACATGTCCGCACGGGCAATGGCCTGCAGGGCGCCGGTGGCGGCTGCCGCGTCTGCTTCCGTGGCGACAAACCCGGTGCGCTTGGGCAGGTCAAAATGCGCGGCGATGTCATACGTCCCCGTCTGTGCCAGCTGGCCCATGAGGGTGTAGTAGCGGGTGTAGATGGCGTGAACCGAGTCGGCGGTTTGGTTGCGCGGCCAGGCAATCGCTTTGCAGACGGGGTCGAGATAGTGCACGGAGCCGATGATGTAGTCCCACGGATGCCGGCGGGCCTGGGCGTCGTGGTAGGCTTCCAGGCCTTCGACGTAATCCATTTCGATCCCGAGCCGCACCTCGATTGCGCCGCGGTAGTGTTCACGCAGGCGCAGGACATCGGCGACGTAGTCATCCAGTTCGCTCTCCGCCATGCGCACATTCGCGCCATAGCCGTGGGGCATGGGGTTGTGATCGGAAAAACCAATCTCGCGCAGCCCCAGGGCAATTCCGCGCTCGATGTAGCCTTCCATCGGTCCGGTCGCATGCTTACAGCGCGGCGTGTGCATGTGATAATCGCTGGTGATGCCTGACATAGCCAACATGAGACCACGGAAACGCGCAACGTCCAAGTGGTTTCCTCGTCCTCGCTTCCGCTCGTGATGGTGCCGCAATCCGCATGGACAGTCCGGCGCGGTGTGGTATAACCGTCGCCGATCAGCGGCGACCCAACATGAAGCCAGAATTGTCCATAGTTGTCCCGGTTTACAACGAAGTCGAAAGCGTCGACGCGCTGTGCGCGCAGATTGATGCGGCATTGAGCAAGGTCGGTCGCACGCATGAGTTGATCCTGGTGGATGACGGTAGCACCGACGGGACCTGGGAAAAATTCGGCGCGCTGGTCAAAAAATATCCCTACCTGCGCGTGCTGCGGTTCCGTGGCAACTTTGGTCAGACGGCGGCCATGAGTGCCGGCTTTCACGCCGCGCAGGGTGATGTGGTGATCACGCTCGACGCCGATCTGCAGAACGACCCGGCGGACATACCGCTGCTGCTGGCCAAGATGGCCGAGGGCTACGATGTGGTCAGCGGCTGGCGCAAGGATCGCCAGGATCCCTTCATCAACCGGCGCCTCCCCTCGATGCTCGCCAATGGCATGATCAGCCGCAGCACGGGCGTGCCGCTGCACGATTATGGCTGCACCTTGAAGGCCTATAAGCGCGACGTGATCCAGGACGTGCATCTCTATGGAGAGATGCATCGCTTCATTCCGGCCTTGTGCAGTTGGGTTGGGGCGCGCGTCGGCGAAGTGCCGGTGAATCACCGCGCGCGCCAGTTCGGCACGTCGAAGTATGGCATTTCGCGCACCTTCCGCGTGGTGCTCGACCTGATGACGGTCAAATTCCTGCTGCGCTACAGCACGCGTCCGATTCAGATTTTCGGGCGCATCGGGTTTGGATTCGGCGGCCTGGCGCTGCTGATGCTCTCGGCCATCGTTGTGGATCGCATTTTCGGGATTGCTGATCCGTTCCTGTTGAAGCGGCCTTTCTGGGTGATCACGCCGCTGATGCTGCTCGGCTTCGCGCTGCAGATTGTCAGCGTCGGATTGCTGGCAGAGATTCAGATCCGCACCTGGCACGAATCGCAGAAGAAGTCGATTTACGTGATCAAGGAAACCTTGCCGCCCAGCGACGTCTGATGTCTGGCGGGTTCGGTGGCCGTTGATGGGTCACCGTGGCGGGGTAGGCGAACGGAATTGCATGTTCATCATCGCCGATACACATGTGCATCTCTATCCCCGCCTGCACGCGGGGAACGTGCTCGTCCATCTGGCAAAGAATCTGGGAAGGCTTGCTGCGGCGGCGGGTCAGCCGGAAGCCAGCCGTGTGGCCTGTTTGACCGAACGCCAGGGACAGCATGTGTTGCGCGAGCTCACCGAAGGGACGTTCACATTTTCGTCAAACGCCATCACCCTGCGCCCGGGGGCAGGGCCCGGCGCGCTGACGGTTGAAACTGGCGATGGCACTGTGCACCTCATCGGCGGCAGGCAGTTCGTGGGCGCGGAGCGCGTCGAAATTCTGGGGCTGGCCGTGGAACTGGATCTGGCGGACGGTGCGCCGGCGGCGACGTATATTGATCGCATCCTTGCGGCGGGCGGGGTGCCCGTCTTGAGCTGGGCGCCGGGCAAGTGGCTGTTCAAACGCGAGGGCGTGATCCGTGATCTGATCGCGCGTTATGGCATGCGTGTGTTGCTCGGCGACACCACGCTTCGTCCGCTGGGGTGGGGGGAGCCACTGTTGATGCGCGCGGCACGCCGTCAGGGAACGAACGTGATTGCCGGTTCCGATCCACTGCCGATTGCCAATGATGACCGCCTCGCGGGCACTTATGCCTCGCTGCTCGCGGCAGATTTTGACCCTGCCGCGTCTGTGGGCTCCGTGCGCGCCGCCCTGCGGGCCCCCGCGCCGAGGCACGTGGGATGCCGTGGCAATTTGATCACGGTAGCCCGTCGTATTCGCGCCAATGCCGAGGCGAAAACATGGTAGATACGCGCTCCAGTTATACACTCAGGCCACCGAATTGCGATGCGGGAAACGGTCGAGAGAAGGAAGACTAATGATAAAGATATTCATGGTTGGTCTGTCGGCGGTGATTGCGCTTGCGTTGACTGCGATCGCGCGGGCCGACGACCCGGGGTATTTCCTTTCCTGGCAGCAAAAGCAGGATCTCCTGTGGCAGGGGCGGATGCAGGATGCAGCGGGCACCTGGTATGACGTCTGGCTTTGTCCCGGCTACGTTCCACCCGCGCGCTATGCCCGCGAGCATCTGGTGGAAGCGGGGGGGAGCTTCCACGAATACATTGAAGCGGACAAGTATCGGTCGTTGAAGAACGGCAGTCAGGCGTGTTTTGAGTGGGCACTGGAAGACTGCGGCCTGGACTTTACGGTGCAGGGGATTCCGCGCGCGTGGGGGCGTCATTTTTCTGTGGCCAGCGAACGGACGGAACGCCGGATTTTTGGTTGGTGGATGGCCTATCCGTGGGCTTTCCTGGAGTCAACGGTTGAGACCGCCTTCCGCGCTGTGGTGGGCACGGTCGGCACAGCCGGCGGGTTGGCCAGCGGTGCCGTTGTGGTCCCGGCCTATCATGCGCTCGACTCGGCTGTTGTCGGGGTGTGGAATCTGGGCGTCAATACGGTCGTCATACCGGCGGTGGGGGTGGGGTGGAACACGATTATCGGACCACCCTTGGCGCTGGCCGGCCAGAAACCATCCGCGGATCGTGTGGATGGCTTCTGGGTCACGATCGTTGATCCCGAGCGGGCGCCTGCCCGCCGAGTGCTATCCCGGGAGGAGGTTCAGCAGCTTGCGGAGTGGGGAATTCTGTTGCGTGATGCGACCGAGCCGCTGGCCCAGAAGCGCGATGCGATCAATCGAAACGCCGATGCGCGCATTGCGCAGTTGAGCGGCGAAATCCAGGCGACGCGCGTCGAAGCGAAGCAACAGCGCAACGAACTGGCGCAGGCGGAGCGGGCGGCAATTCAGCAGTCGGCGGCGCCGCAGGGCGCTTCAACCGACGCGCTGCAGCAACTAGCCAGGCAGTCGTCTAACCGCGACAACGTCGCGGAGATCCGCCGCTATCTGAAAGGGCGCAACGTTTCCGACGAAGACACGCAAAGAATTCTGGAACTGCTCTGGACGTCTCAGGCCGTATCGCCGGCTGTGCCAGCACAGGTTCGGCCGAAAACCGATCCGCTGCAGCGCAGCCTGGAGGTTATGGGGGAGGCGGTGGAGGAGTAGGGGCAATGGCCGGCATGAAGCCGGCCCTACGTTAGAACAGGGCGAACGCATCGGACGGAGTTGATTTATCGAAGCGCTGGCATTTACGGCAGACATGCTGCGGCGCCCGACGCCGTCCGGGATTGATGCCATCACAACGCTGCGGCACTTTGCCATCGTGACTTACGCGGTACCGCCAGGGCGGCTGCGAGCGCTGGTGGACCCACGCTTTGACCTGGATTGCGTGGTGCTGGACGGTTCCCCGATGGCGTTGCTGTCCGTGGTGTGTTTTGAGGATCAGGATTTTCGGGCCGCGGTTTTGCCGACTCCGCACTGGCGATTTGGGCAGACCAACTACCGTGCCTACATACGGGATCGGGTCACGGGCCAGCGGGCGGCCTGGTTCTTTGGGACGACGCTGGGATCCTGGACCGTCGCCCTGCCACGCTGGGTGTGGCGCTTGCCGTGGTATTATGGGCGATTTTCGATGGATTGTCCGCAGGATGCTTCGGGGCGCTACAGGGCGTTTCGTATCTCCACGCAAAGCCAATGGGCGCCAGCGCTGCTGGAACTCGATCATACCCCGGAGGCGCCGCTGGCGTTTCCGGGGTTTCCGGACAGAGACACCGGACTCGTGGTCCTCACGCATCCGCTGATTGCATACTACGCGCGGCGCGATGGTCGGCTCGGGACCTATGCCGTGTGGCATGCACCGCTGGCCCCCAGTTCCGCGCGGGTGCGAATTGCGCAATTCGGCTTGCTGGATCGTCTCGGCCTGG
>JAQCIA010000171.1 GCA_027620105.1 Verrucomicrobiota bacterium
TGGCAACCTCGGCTTCCTCGGCCAGCAGGCTATCAATATCGACCGCTTCCATGTCCGATTCCATGTCGCTGGTCTCGGTGCTGTCGGCCACGGCAGGTTCCCCCATATCCAGACCGGACAAGTCATCACCCGCTACTTCCGTCGTTAGGTCCGCGACCTCCGCAGGTTCTCCCTTTTCCGATTCCATCTCCAGAGCACCGAGATCGTCTGCTGCCGCCATGTCCCCGGCGTCCAGTGCCGCGTCATCAGAGGGAAGCTCCGTGCTGGCCTCGGCGGGCAGGCCGACATCCAGCGTCGCCAGATCCTCGGCACCCGCATCCATATCTGCGGCCACATCAGCGGACACCGCGTCGGTGGCGCCCGTCCCCTCGTCCACCATCAGCGCTTCCATTTCCGCGGCGGCAGCCAGGTCGACCGCTTCCGACTCCAGCAGCGCAGGATCGATTTCGGCTCCCGCACCTAAATCGGTGCTAAGCGCGTCGTCCATGGTCATTTCTTCGGAAACCATTTCGCCGTCCGCGTCGCTCTGCGCGCGCACAGTTACGAGCACCGAAGTTAGCAACGCAGCAATACCCAACAACCGAAACATCAAACTCTTCTTGTACATGGCGGGGCTAGTCTCCTCGGCTTACTTGTTTGCTGCTGGTTCATCACCAGTTTGTTGAGGCGGCTTGTGCACTTCAAATCTCTTTCCATCGGAAAGGGACTCTAATACTACAGTTTCTTTTGGGATGTCAACGACGATGACTTTAAACGACTCGCCCCGCAAATCCACCGGCTCCCCGACGCGCGCGGGGAACTCAAGATTGTCCGGGACGAACATTAATTTTGCGTGATATTCAACGTAAGAACGGCTTTTTCCGTAAACCAGCGGGATCAGCGTGCGCGCGCTGCGCAGCGTCAGGATCGAAACGTTGACGCGCATCTTGATGCCACTCTGCACCTCCTCGACAAACTTTTCTTCGTACGCATGGACCACGAACCCTTCGTTCCCAACCGGTGCGCCAAGCTTAACAAAGTACGTGCGCGGATTGCTTGCGTCGGCGGTGTTGATCGCAAACTGCTTCTCTCCATCCGACAACGTGATGACGCTCTTGAACAGCAGCCGGAAGGGCTCGGCCTTGACGCCGGAGATCACCACTTTGCGCGCGAACGACGGATGGCTTGCGACGTCGGTCGGGTCGGTCGCCGGATCGCCACGGTATTCCTCCACATTCGTGAAGCCGTCGCCGTCCTGATCCAGCACCGCATCCTCACGATTGCGATAGTCGAAACCGTACTTCTTCTCCCAAATGTCGGGCATCCCGTCGGAATCGAAGTCGCGTTCCTCCGGATTTGGGGCCTCGCGATCCGGTTGCGCGATCCGGCAGAACGGGCAAATCATCGCTTCCAGCGGGATCGGGCGTCGGCAGTCGATGCAATAGCAACGCGTCTCCGGCACGAAGACCGTGTTCGACCAGGCCGAAAACTGCGGAGGACTTTCCAGTGCGGCCTGGCCCTGCACATACGGCAACACATCCGTCACCAGTGCCGCCGGATGCTCCGGCGTCATACCCGCCAGCGCCGCGTTAAACGCCTGCCGCCCGCTCCCCAGCTTCCCCAGACCGATCATCCCCCACACAACCGCGATTAACAGCAGCACCATGGTAAACGCCGCCAACACGCGATCATAGTGGCGACTCAACAAATCACCCAGGCGACGCAAAAGATTCACGGCGATTCTCCCGTCCGGAAGCGATAGACATCCACGTCCAGCACAACCTGCATGGGGTTCTCAACGGGGAGCCCACACACCAGCCGCTGATCGCGACTGAGCGATTCGGATGGCAGCAATTCAACCGCCAGCGGATCCTGCGCCGCCGCCCGCTCCGCGCTCTCCACCGAGAGAATATCCGGTCCGGTCTTCTTCATTTGCACCTGCGTGACCACCACAAAGAGATCATGCCGAGCCAGACGGTTGAGGACCCCCAGCAAGGCCGACTCCGTGGCATCAATTTCCAGCCGAAAATGGAACTTCGCAAAGAGAGCCTCCCCCTTCAGCAATCCCGCGTCCGGGTTGATCAGCGGTTCCCTCGGTCCGCCCCCCTGTAGCGTGACAGCGCCTTCCAGAATTTCCCGGTGCAGCGCGCGCAACACGATGATGTTTTCCGCAAAGAGGGCCTGACACAGACTTTCCACGATCAACAACTGCTCCATTAGACGGGCCACATGCTCCGGTGGCGGCAGTGGACTGTTGGGCAGGAAGTACCGATCAAACCCGAAGGCGAAATCCACATCATCCTTGCGCGCCCTGGCCACCATGTTGCTGCCCACACCCGTGGCCAGATCCTGCCGCACTTTGCCCACCTGGCTCATGAATGCCGTCGGCCGCCGTTCGTCCACGTTCAGCTGTCCCTTGCTGGCGCTGGCGACCAGTGTCTTGTACCACTTCGTCAGTTCGTCAGTGTTCTCGTTCTCCTGCTGCGCGTTCTCCGCAGACGGGAAAGGATTGGCTCGGTACAAGGTCGTCAGCTCCAGCCGACGCTGTTCAAGCTGTTGCCGCACCTTCTTCGCACTGCGTGTGCTGCTGACCAGCAGCAACGCCGCCCCCGCGATCAGGACGACCGCGACCGCCGTGCCAACCACGAACCAGAGACTGGGCTTGGGTTTCATGCTGGGTCAGTTCACTTTCAACGGGTTCTTGAGCAGCAGTTCAATCTTGAATTCCCGACTATGGTTGCCCGCCGCGGGCGGTGGCACGGCCGTGATTTCGCTCTGCTCGGTAAAAGGCCCCACGACGCGCAGGCGATCGCGAAACTGATCGATCGCGCCGGCCTCGGGTGTGCTCTGCTTCGACAACTTGTCTTCAAATCCCTTGCCGCTGATCTCCACGGCCGTGACCATGCCCGCGGCGTTGACCTGCGGCTCGACCCCCGTGACCCACACGCCGTCCAGCAGGCAACTGTGAATCGCTTCAATCATTTCAATCCACTGCGTACGCCGCCCCACCAAGTCGACAATCGCGTTGACCTTGCGCAGGGCCTCTTCCCTCCCGGCCGTGGCCGTGCTGAGTTTTCCCTGCACGCCGCGTAAATCCTCGATGCGTCCAGTAACCACTGCGAGTTGCGCATTGAGCACGGCCTCCTCCCGGCGCGAGAGCCCCCACACGGCCAGCAACGCGAACACCAACCCCATGGCCGCCGCCAGGAAATACGGCTGCCGCCGACGAAAGGTTTTCAGCGCCACCAGATCCGGCGGCATGAGGTTGATCTCGATCGGGCAGGTCTGGTCATGCCGCAGCGCGAGTCCAACCACCTCGCCCAGCATGTGTGCCTCGCGCCCGATCCGATCTTCATCAATGGTCTCGGCCACCGTGATCCGCGCGAAGGGATTGAGGTACTCCACGTCGACGCCCAGCTTTTCACGAAAGAACACATCCGTGTAGGGCATGATCGACGCCCCGCCCGTCAGCAGCACGCGCGCCGGCGGACTCCCGCCCTGCTGGCTGCGGTAGAAATTGATGGAGCGATTGACCTCCGCATGCAGGCGCGTCATCACATTGCGCACGATTTTTGAAATCTGCTGCGCCGCGCCGTCTTCAGGCCCCTCGTAGTTGCCCCCGAGGTCGACTTGCGCGTGCTCCTGCTTGGCTTCTTCCGCCTCAGCAAAGGACACATTGAACTGCTTGGCAATCTCCTGCGTGATTGCGTTTCCCGCCACCGGCACGCTGCGCGTGAACACGCGCTTCTCCTCAATAAAGATCAGGTTCGACGAGCGGGCACCGATGTCCAGCACCATCGTGCATCCATCCAGCTCGGGATAGTTGTGGGCGACGGCATTGTAGAGCGCCATCGGTGCCGCATCCACCACGCGTGGCTCCAAGTGCGTCGCCTGGACGCAATCGGTCAGCCGCGTGACGTTCTCCACCTTCACCGCCACCAGCATCACGTGCGCTTCTTCTTCCATGCCCCCGGACAGCAGTTGGTAGTCCCAGACCACCTCGTTAATCGGGAACGGCACGTTCTGCTCAGCCTCGTAGCGCACCATCTGGTAGAGTTTGTCGCGCGAAACCGGCGGTAACTTCACATAGCGCGGGAACACCGTCTGCCCCGAGATGGACATATACAAGGGAGCCGGCTTGATGCCGTGCTCGCGCATCAACTCCCGTACCGCCGACACCAGGATTGCTGACGAATGTGTGTCGTTTTCCGGGTCGATGCCGAGCTGGGAAATGCCGTAACCGGTCAACTGCGGCGTCGTGCCGCGCCCCGCAACAAACTCCGCCAGCACGACTTTGCTCGCGCCGACGTCAAGGGTGAGAATGCGCTGGGATGAAGCCACTAGCGCATGACCTCATAGTCGTCCACGTTCACAAACGCAAACGGCGTGGCGTTGATCTTCAGGAGATACCCATCACGGGCGGTGACACTATTAAGCACTTCGCTGGCCTCCCACCACTTCGGCGGAAGCTTCCGACCAGGCTCGATGTCATCCGCCTGCGCAATCAGCTGGCCATCGGCCGTGATTTCCACATGCACCGCCACCGGCATCCCGTAGCGCTTCACCGCCGGTGGCGAAAGGTACACCGTGCTCAACTTGTCACGGCCCCGCTCCACGTCGAGGTATTCCACCGTCTGGCGGTAGAGGCTGTAAACTTTGTCGTCGCGCGTTTCGTTCAGTGCCAGCACGGTGTAGGCCACTGACAGAACGCTGACCCACTCCGGCCCCGTGTCGTACTTGACGGTGATCTGCACCCACTCGCGCGGCCGCGTGCTGCTAGTCGGTGTGCTCGTCTTGTATTCAGGCGTCTTGACCAGCGTCTGCCGCCCCGTCCCCGTGAGCTGGCCAATCTTAACGGCATCCGCCGGCAGCGAAACCTCGCGTGCCGCCACCGCCCCGCCACCACGGCCCGGTTCAGCCGCCCCGGGTGCAGCACGACGCGCTGGATAGGCCCCCTGCCCCCAGGCTGAAGCGCTGACCAACAGCACGCCCAACCCACACAAAACGCCGACAGATTCGACAGGTAAGCGGAATTTCATGCTTCAGTCCCTCCACAACAGCACGATCGACACCACGCACGTCACAGCATTTCCTACTAAAGCTGGAGTTTGCCTCTCGCGCAACTAAAAAGCGCACACGGCCAACAAAACAAATGTCGCGCGCCATCGGCGAACTCCGTGATCAAGCAACACGTCATCGCAGCACTCCGCCTGTCGCAGGCTATTAACCCGGATGCACCAGCATGACACCACGAAGCCAGTAACCACGGCTTGGCCCGAACATTTCACGAGCCTTTCGTGCAATGTTCGCCCGCAGGAGCGTGCTGTT
>JAQCIA010000172.1 GCA_027620105.1 Verrucomicrobiota bacterium
GATTCGGTGCGCCAATGCCCCAATTTGCGCCCGTCGGCCCAATCATCGCGCAGTAGGCGTGCACCCAATCCGCATTTTCGGTTTCGAGAAACTTGACGAGCGTTTCGAGATGCCACGGCAACCACAAATCATCGTGCCCCAAATAAGCGATGTATTGTCCTTGTGCGCGGCGTAAGCCCTCTTTACTTCGCACGCTTTGATGCCCGCTGTTGGTCGGTAAGTTGTGCCAATGAATCCGCGCATCATGGCAGGCTTGCACAACGGATTCGGTTTCATCGGTACACGCATCCCCAATCACCCACGCTTCAAAATCGGTGAACGTTTGCTGAAACAGACTCGCGAGGGTGAGTTTGAGAAACTCACTGCGATTGTAAGTCGCGATGATGACCGTGACTTTGGGCACACGCACTACCAACCCTGACGATTTTCACATTTATACGGGATGTAAGCGGTATCAAGCGGTAAGCGATATTTATCGGGATCCGCATGGTCATATTGAATGGTCGGGAAATTCACCACAACCACATCTTTCTGCCCAATGTTTTGATTCGCATGCCAAATGCCAGCGGGGATATTCATTAACCGTCGCCGATATTCGGATAGCACGACTTTGGAAACCAATTTATAGGTCGGTGAATCGGGGCGGTCATCGTACATCACGATCTCCATCTCGCCGAACTGCACGAAATAGCGGTCTTGATGCAGTTTGTGCATCCCCCACCCCTTGATGTGCCCGGGGCGGAGCGTAAACATATACACAAACACAAGCGGGTCAGAATGCCACTGCCAACGCGGGTCGAAGAGTTCGCAAACTGTGCCCCGGTCATCAATATGCGTCACCGCATCACGGAACGTGACACCGTACGGCAGTTGTTGCAAAATCTCGCCCGCCGCATTGACGGTGGCGGGGTCTTTGATGATTTTTTCTTCCATAACCACTCCTGACCGAAGTTGGGTTTAAACGAACATTGACCTAACCCCAATGCCCTTCGGGAATTCGGCGCTTAGACAGTCTACTTTACGGCATCGTTCTTGAGTAGCTCCATGTTCAGGACGGTCATTTCCTCGGCAATGGCCAGGAGTTTCTTGTAGTTGGCGGAGAATCGGCGAGCAATCGGCTCGCGCTGCCTCCCGAGGTAGATCAGCCGGGTCTTCTTGTCCTTGTTCAGTGAGAAGTAGAACTGCTTGTTACGCGTTCCGATCCGCACGACCGTGCCGCGCATGGCCGGCCCGATCGCGGCCAATTGTCGGGTGAGTCGGACCAGCTGTTGTCGTGCCTTCCTGATCTCTGTGGTTGTCATCGACGGCTCCTTTTGTTGTGGCCGAACTATGCTATATCGCATAGACTCGCGCATGTCAACACCCACCCTGTCGTTGTCGGTCGGAAAGTTTCGCAGGCCATAAGTTTCGCAGGCTATAAGGGTCGTAATTAGATAATAGACAAATAGTAGTTGCAGTTGGCAGGGGAAACTCCATTGTTGTCGCATGGCGCGACAACTGAGGCACGATGTGCGCGGCGGGTGGTATCACATCACCACGCGCGGGATGGGGCGGCGGGATATCTTTCACGATACCCGCGACCGCGAGCACTTCCTGGAGTTGCTGGCCGGGGTGGTCACGCGTTACGGGGTCGTACTGCATGCGTATGTCCTGATGGACAATCACTACCATCTTCTGATCGAAACGCCGGCGGCGAATGCGAGCCGGGCGCTGCAGTGGCTGAATGTGCGCTATGCGGTGTGGCGCAATTTGCGTCAGGGGCAGTCGGGTCCGCTGTTCCAGGCACGGTTCAAGAGCATTCCCGTTGAGGGACGGGGGGCGTGGGCGCTGGTCTGCAGCATCTATATCCATCTGAATCCGGTTCGGATAAAGGCGTTGGGACTCGGCAAGGACGGGCGGGCGCTGGAGAAGGCGGGGTGCCCGGAGCCGATTCCGTCGCAGATTCGGTCTCGTCTGGCGGTGTTGCGGGGCCACCGCTGGAGTTCGTGCCCGGCCTATGCCGGCTACGCGGAGGCGCCGGAGTGGCTGACGCGCGAAGCGATCTGGGCACGGGTGGCCAGCGCTGGCAACGCGGCCGCGGCTGAATACCGCCGGCAGATCGAGGACTGCGTGAGACAGGGCGTCGAAGAAGGCGCACCCGCGCGGTTGACGCAGGCGCTGGCGATCGGCAGCACCTTGTTCATCGAGAAGCTTCGCCGACGGCTTTCGGGCAAGCGCGAAGCAGGAACGAACGCACGCGACTGGCGCCGACTGCTGCCGTTTCGTGAGATCGTGCGGGTGGTGGCGGCGATCAGGAAGGAACCGTGGGAGGCCTTTGTTGACCGGCGAGGAGACTGGGGGCGCGACTTGGCCCTGCAAATCGGACGTAAGCATGGCGGGATGACGCTGCGGGAACTCGGTGCGGAATGCGGTATGACCGCCCTGGCCGTGAGCAAGGCCGTGACGCGACTGGATGCGCGCCTGAAGACCGACAAGGCGTTGCAACGGGCTGCCCGACGTGCGTTGCGGAAACTGAACGGCAATAACGGCAAGGCTTGAATGTCGTATGTCTAAATACGACCGCATGCGGGCCGCGACCCCATGCGGGCCGACCCCATGCGGGCACGGCGGCGTGACGTTGCGGGAGGCCGGGGAACTCGCCAGCGGGATGCGCGTGAGCGCCGTGAACATGGCCATTCAGCGCTTCTGCGAGCAGGTCCATGCCGCGCGATTGCAAAAGGAGTTGAGCGAGGTGCTCCAATCGTGGAGTGTGCAAGCATGACCCCTGTGTCCCAACTGGCGTTTACCGAGCGGAGCGCGCTCTCCGACTATGAGTGGGAGCTGACGCAGTCGTTCAAGAACCGCAATCACGTGGACCGGGAAACGATTGTCGCGCTATCCGAGCGCAGCAACCTGCATGGGTTTGTGCGCGTGGGGCTCTACATGGGCGCCATGGCGCTGGCCGCCTGGGCGGCGGTCGTGGTCAGCCGGCAGAGTCTGTGGCTGGCGATTCCGCTGCTCTATGCGTACTGGTTCCTTTACGGGTTCTGGGTCGCGGTGGCGCACGAGTTGCAGCACAAGATGGTGTTCGCCAAATCGTGGGAAGGATTGAGCGAAACGCTTTACTTTCTTGTGCAGGCGCTGATGTGGAACAGCCCCCGCTACGCGCGCATTTCCCACATGCTGCACCACCGCTGCACGATGGTGCGCAACGTGGATCCGGAGACGGACTGGCCGGAGGTCATCACAACTCCTTGGCTGCGCAAGTTTCTGCGGGACTTGATCCTGAACATGCTGATCGTGGGCGCGCCCCGCAGCCTGTACGCCGCCGTGCGCCAGCAGATCCAGCGCGCGGCCGGCCACCGCGACCGCATGATGCGCGACCATTGCTCGCCCGCCGACGTGCGCGCGATCCGGCTTGAATCCGCGGGCATCCTGCTGTTTCACCTGTGCTGGGTGGGGGGCGCGATCTGGTTCCAGCGCTGGGAGCCGATCCTGCTCATCACGCTCGCCTGGCAGGTCGGGGCCCCGATGGAATCGCTCTGGCACAACACGGAACACATCGGCCGGGCCTACAACGTGAACGACCAGCGGCTGGCGACACGCTCGGTGCGGGTCAGTTGGTTCATCCGGCTGTTGTACGGCGGGCTGGATGACCACGTGGAGCATCACCTGTTTCCAATCGTGCCGTCCCGCAATCTGCGCAAGCTGCACCGGTTGCTGAATCGTGAGTTGCCCGAAGTGCGCAGCATGATCGGTTGCTGGCGCGAAATGTTCGCCATCGCGCGGGAAAAGGACCAGCGGCCGCGGAACGAATACGCGCCGATGAAGCTCTGAGCGCCGTCGCCGTGATCGTACTGGTGCTGGGCATCGGCGCCGTGCTCAGCCCTGATTGCCCGGCATGGCCGAACAGGCCCGATCCTCTTGTGGCGGATACGGGGGGCGGGATGCTATAAGCTTACCTCTATGCCCGCCCCCTTGGCCAACCAACCGAACAATTCCGCTTCGGCGGGTCCCACCGAGCCCCGCGGCCGGGATGAGCCCACGGTCTATCTGGAACCCGCCGCGCCCATCCCTGCGGTTGCGCTCACCACCCACGGCAGTCCGGCCCCCTCGCAGACCACCCGTGCCTACCAGATTCTCTGTGAGATCGGCCGCGGCGGCATGAGCGTTGTCTCGTTGGCGCGCGATACGAAACTCGGGCGCTTTGTCGCGCTGAAGCGCCTCGGCGCCATCTGGCGCGCACAGCCCGAGATGCAGGAGCGTTTCCAGCGCGAAGCCCGCCTCATCGCCTCTCTGAGCCACATTCACATCGTGCGCCTCTTCGATGTGGGCGAGGATGCCGAGGGCCCGTTCCTGGTCATGGAGTACGTCCCCGGACCCGCCAAGTCGGTGCTGCCGGACCGCCCGCCACCCTCGCTGAACCTCGAACAGAAGGTCGAGCAGAACCGCGGTCCGCTTTGGCCGCGTGAGGCCGTCAGCATCGTGCGCAAACTCTGCGGCGCCGTCGACTATGCCCACCGCCACGGCGTCATCCACCGCGATCTGAAACCCTCCAACATCCTGCTCGATGAGTTCGGCGAACCGCGCGTCGTCGACTTCGGCCTTGCCTGCCACGCAACGCCCGCGGACGCCGCACTCACGGCCACCGGCACACGCCTGCTCTCGCTCGGCTTCGGCGCACCCGAACAGGAACTGGACGCCGGGCTCGCCACCGCGTGCTCCGACGTCTACAGCCTGGGCGGCGTGCTGTATTTCTGCCTGACCGGCGAAAACCCGCGCTTCTTCCGCGACAGCCGCGTCGTCGACTATCTGCGGCCGGCCATGCTCAAGGCCCTCGACCGCGACCCCGCCCAGCGTTGGCGAACCCCGGCGGACTTTGCCGAGGCGCTGGCCGAATCCGTCGCCGACTACCTCTCCCCCGTCAGCGACGTGGGGATGTGGCGTTGCAAGTGGTGCAACGCGCTCAACCCGCTCTCTGCCCGGCACTGCCACCAATGCCAGTGGGACGGCATGGAGGCCTGCCCCGAATGTAAGGGCGAAACTCGCGTCGGCGTCCGCTTCTGCGCCTCCTGCGGCACCGACATCAAGGCCTTCGAGGATCTGCGCACGCTCGCGCAACGGCTGCGCGATTACCGCCGGCAACGCGACTTTTCCCGTCTGCAAGAGTCCGCCGAAGCGGCCGGCCAGTTTCAGGCGCGCGGCCCGCGCGGGCGGGAGCTCCTGCGCCGCATCCATGAGCTGGGCGACACCGCTTCCTGGGCCCAGCAGCGCAAGGAGGTGATCGG
>JAQCIA010000173.1 GCA_027620105.1 Verrucomicrobiota bacterium
GTGCCCATTGGCGTCTACGCCCGGCGCTATCTGGTGAGCCTCGCCCTTTGGGACCGCATCGCGCCAAAAGTGGTGGCCATGGAGAATGTTCGTACCGCCCTGGCAGCCGTTGCCGCCGGCAACGCGGACGCCAGCATCGTGTACAAGACCGATGCAACCATCCTGCAAAACATCCGCGTCGCGTACGCCATTCCCCCGGACCGCGCACCCGCCATCCTCTACCCCGTCGCCTTGCTCCGAGACACAACGCACCGTGGCGCCGCACAGCGTTTTCTCGATCATCTCGCGACTGACCATGCGCAATCCATCTTTCGCGCGTTTGGCTTTGTTGCGCCCGCACCACAGGCGGTCCCATGAGTGCCGAGACGTGGCAACTGGTGGCTTTTACAACACGCATGGCCGCCTTCAGCACCCTGCTGGTCATCCCCATCGGTGTTGCCTGCGCCTGGGGACTGGCCCGATCACGGAGCCGCGCCAAGGTCTTGCTGGAAACGCTCGTCACGCTGCCGTTGGTCCTCCCTCCCGTGGTGACGGGACTCGTGCTGCTGAAACTATTCGGTCGACGCGGCCCGATCGGTCACTGGCTGCACGACCAGTGGCATCTTGACGTTGTCTTCACCTGGCGCGCCGTGGTCATCGCCCTGGTCGTCATGTCCCTCCCCTTGTTCGTGCGTGCCGCCCAGACCGCCTTCGAGGAAATCAATCCGCAGCTGGAAAACATGGCGCGCACGTTGGGTGCCAGCGAATGGCGCGTATTCCTCACCGTCACACTCCCACTGGCACGGCGCGGCGTGCTGGCCGGCGCGCTGCTCGCCTTCGCCCGCGCCCTGGGTGAGTTCGGCGCCACCATGATGGTCGCCGGCAACATCCCCGGCCAAACCACCACCATGGCCGTCTCCATCTACCAGTCCGTGCAGCTCGGGCAGGACGCGCATGCCTGGGGCCTCGCCGGTATCGCCGCCGCGTTGGCCTTCGGTGCCGTATGGGCCAGCGGTCTGCTCTTGAGGCGCCAGCGCCCATGAACGCGGGACTCACCGCCCATTTCACGAAGCGGTTCCGCGGCGGCGCCACCATCCACATCGACACCCTTCACGTCCCGGCCGAGGCCGGCATCACCGTGCTGTTTGGTGCCTCGGGTTCAGGAAAGACAACCGTCCTGCGCTGTCTGGCCGGACTTGACCGCCCGGACGCCGGTGAAATTCGCTTCGCACATGCCATCTGGTCCAACGCCGCCGACAAGTCCTTCATGCCGCCTCGTCACCGCGGCGTGGGCTACGTTCCCCAGGACTACACGCTGTTTCCCCATCTGTCCGTGGCGCGCAACATCGGCTTCGGCTTGCATCACCTGCCCCGCCACCAACGCCTTGCACGCGTAGCGCAGACAATGCAGACGCTGGACATCCCCGATCTCGCCACCCGGTTCCCGTCGTCGTTGTCGGGCGGACAGCAGCAACGTGTGGCCCTCGCCCGCGCCATCGTCACACACCCGCGCCTCCTCCTCCTCGACGAACCGCTGTCCGCACTGGACACACCCATGCAGTTGCATCTACGCCGGGAACTGCGCCACTGGCTGCGCAACGCCGCGATTCCCACAGTTCTGGTCACGCACGACCGGCTCGAGGCCCTCACGTTGGGCGACGCGATCGTGGTCATGGACGCCGGCCGCATCTTACAGCAGGGCCCCGTGCCCGATGTCTTCAGCCGCCCCGTCAACCGGGCCGTGGCCGACATCGTCGCGGTGGAAACCGTACAGCCCGCGCACATCGCCCATTTCGCCAACGGCCTCGCCTCCGTCATCGTCGGATCAACGACCCTGACTGCGCTGGCAACAGATCTGCCCGCAGGCACGCGCGACGCCTATGTCTGCATCCGTGCCGAAGATGTGATCCTGACGCGAGACGCAGCCCCCACCGCCAGTCCGCGCAATCGCCTGCCTGCCACCGTACAGACGATCCTGGATGCAGGCCCCATGCTGCGTGTCACGCTGGACTGCGGATTCCCGCTTACCGCGTTGTTGACGAAGCAAGCCGGCGCGGAACTGTCGCTGCATGAAAACGCCACCGTCCATGCACTCATCAAGGCCCCCCAGATCCATGTGATTCCGCGCTAAGTGCCGCCATGCCGCTATGCCCTCCCGTAGCCGTCCCAAAATTCCCGATGCTCTGCATCCCCATCACGCATCACGTCGCGCAACCAGTTGGTCCATGTGCGGCGTGTGAATGTGCTGCATGGCCTATCGCCCGCACCGTGTCGTGGCGCTGATCATCCGCGAGAACGAGCAGAACATTGGGCCGCTGCCTGGCTGCCATCACATCCGCATTGCGATGCACGTCGATACAAACACGCATGCAGAACTACATCTGCAGATCCGAATCCGAATTACCCAAATCGCGCCGTGCCGCAAGGCATGTTCGACCCGCTTTGGTCCGCCACCGACCTTGCCCTTGGCCTCCCCCTTGCGGTATATATTGACGCCTTTCGGAACTGGGCCTCATGCCGATGCCGGGCATGGAAAGGGCAGCAGGATGAGAACAGCAGCAAAGATCGGTCTGGGCCTTCTGGACCTGAGCGGCATCACCGCGGTCGCCCAGGCGGGCGCACCGCACGCACGCTGCGACTTCGACGGCGACGGGCGCATCAACCACGGTATGTTCAGCAACCAGACCGGCGCCGATCCCGAACGCGCGGCCATGCGTGCGGTGGAAGCAGGAGCCACCGCCAAAACGTGACATCCCCCCCCCCATGGGACGCCTGGGATCGCCAGCATGCCTGGCACCCCTACACCCAATCCGCCGAGGCCGCCCTCTACCCCGCGCTGCACATCGCGCGCGGCGAAGGCCCCTGGCTCTTCGACACGGCAGACCGCCGCTACCTCGACGGACATTCCTCGCTCTGGACAAATGTCCACGGCCACCGCGACCCCGACCTCGACGCCGCCCTGCGCACGCAACTCGACCAGGTCGCCCACGCCACCTGGCTCGGGCTTTCCCATCCCACCGCCAGCACGCTGGCCGCCACGCTCGCCCGCCTCGCCGGGCCCGGACTCGCACGCGTCTTTTTTTCCGACAACGGCTCGTGCGCGGTCGAAGTCGCGCTAAAACTCTCGCGCCAGTTCTGGCAACTCAGCGGTCAACCGGAAAAACGTGAAGTGGTCGGATTTGCCGGCGGCTATCACGGCGACACCCTCGCCACCATGGCCGTCGGCGACAGCGCGGATTTTCACGGTCGCTTCGCCGATTGGTTTCTGCCCGCGCATCACGTCCCCGCGCCGCACTGCCTGGAAATGACCGGCACGGTGCGCGAAGCCGAATCCGCCACCAGCCTGCGCGCCTTGCGCGAACTCTTTACCGCGCGCGCCGCGCACATCGCCGCCGTCGTTCTTGAATCCTCCGTGCAGGGCGCGGCCGGCATGCGCCAGCAGCCGCCGGACTTTATCGCCGCCGTCGCCGCCCTCTGCCGCGAACACGGCGTGCACCTGATTCTCGACGAAGTCTTTGTCGCCTTCGGGCGCCTCGGCCACATGCTGGTCGGACAACAGGAAGGCGTCACACCGGACTTTCTCTGCCTCGCCAAAGGGCTCACCGGCGGCTATTTGCCACTGGCTGCAACGCTGACCTCGGATCGCATTCACGATGCCTTCTGCGGCGCCTTCGAGGAGAATCGCACCTTCTTCCACGGCCACACCTTCACGGCCAACCCGCTGGCCGCCGCCGTCGCCTGTGCCACCGTGGAGAAGCTCGAGCGCCTGCTAGCGGACGGCACACTGCGCGCTCGCGTCGCGGCCTTCGGTAACGCATTCGCCAAAAGCTTCGCGGAACATCCGCAGGCCGCCAATCCACGGCAACGCGGATTCACCGCCGCCTTCGACCTTGTCCCCGATGCGCATTCGCCCCAGGTCTCTTTCCCGCCGTCCGCCCGCATTGGCCTGCAAGTTTGCCTCGAGGCCCGCCGCCGCGGACTCATCCTGCGGCAACTCGGTTCGACGCTGGCTTTCGTGCCCCCACCCTGCTGCACCGAAAACGAATTTCGCTTTCTCTGCGAAACCACCCTCGCCGCCATGAACGCCGTGTTCGCACGCCCCGGCGGCCCGCACACGCGCTTCGCCGACTTTGCCGCGCGCTTCGATCCGTCACCACCCGCCTGACGGCCGGCCTGCGATGCACTTGACTTACGTGGCAAAAACGCCAAACGTGGTGCCCATGGCAATGCCCCTCACACAACTCCGCGCCTGGTACGACCTGCCCTTCACCACCCTCATCCTGCAGGCCCAAACCATGCACCACCGCCATCAGGATCCCGCCGGGGTCCAACTCTGCACCCTGCAGAGCATCAAGACCGGCCTCTGCCCCGAGAACTGTGCCTACTGCCCGCAGTCCGCGCATAACAAAACCGGCCTCGCCCCCGAGCCACTCATGGACACCGACGACATCCTCCACAAGGCCCAGCAGGCCCGCGCGGGCGGCGCGTCGCGCTTCTGCATGGGCGCGGCCTGGCGGCAAGTGCGCGATGGCGCGCAATTCGATTCCGTCCTGAAAACCGTCGCCGGCGTTTCCGCCATGGGCCTCGAAGTCTGCTGCACGCTGGGCATGGTCACGCGCGATCAGGCGGATCGCTTGAAAGCCGCCGGCTGCCGCGTCTATAACCACAACCTCGACACCTCCCGCGAGTACTACCCCAACATCATTTCCACCCGCTGCTACGATGACCGCCTCCGCACCTTGCAGCACGTCCGCGACGCCGGTCTGGAAGTTTGCAGCGGCGGTATTCTGGGCATGGGCGAAAGCGTCGATGACCGCCTAAAGCTGCTCGCGGAATTGGCCGCCCTCGATCCGCAACCCGAGTCCGTGCCCATCAATGCGCTCGTGCGCGTCGCAGGAACGCCGCTCGCTGAGACACCACCCGTCGACCCTTTTGAGTTCGTCCGCATCATCGCCGTGGCGCGCCTCGCCATGCCCCGCGCCATGATCCGCCTCTCCGCGGGCCGTACGGAAATGAGCCCCGAAACCCAGGCCCTCTGCTACCTCGCCGGTGCAAACTCGATCTTTCTCGGCGACAAACTGCTGACCACCCCCAACCCGGAACGCGAAGAAGATTTTCTCCTGCTGCAACGCCTCGGACTGCATGCCCTCACCCCCGCGGACGCGCGCCAGTTTCAATCGCAAGCGGCTTCCTTGACGCCCACTGGCGGGGCATGACCGTGTTCACGCTCTTGGTATCCGGATCAGGCACCGGCATCGGCAAAACCCACGTCGTTGCCGCACTGGC
>JAQCIA010000174.1 GCA_027620105.1 Verrucomicrobiota bacterium
GGAGCCGAACAGATTCTACGTGTTCGCAAAAGAGTAGCAGGGATGGGAACGTGAACAAGAAGCGGCGGATCAAGAACTGAATTCCGATCTGGCCGGCGCGTTGCGTGCGGTCAATCCGTATCCGACCTACGCGGCCAAAGCCAACGGATCCGATCGCCCCGCTGCTTTCCCAGTTCTTCCTCGTGGAGGCGGCCGACGAACAAGGCCATGCTCAAAGCCGTGCGCGAGGTGGAGCGCCGGGCCACGCGGAAGAGACCGAACGCATCCTGCACGACTGACCGCTCTGAAGGACTTGCGGCCAGGCCAGGCGTCGGTCGTGCGATGGCGTCGTCAGCCTGTTGCTTCAAAACCCGGCGGGGTGTATGCTCCCCCGTTGTGAGCACAACGCAACAACGCTTGCGCCAGCGCCTCCCGTTGGCGGCGGCCCCGGCCGGCATCGCGCGTGACCGCTTTGGGCGCACGCTCAACTATCTGCGCATTTCCCTGACCGACATGTGCAACCTGCGTTGCGTGTACTGCATGCCCGCGGACATGACCTTTCGTCCGCGCGCGGAGCTGATGCAGGACGACGAACTGCTGCGATTGATTGCGCAGTTCGCCGCCATGGGGTTTCGCAAGTTTCGTTACACCGGCGGTGAACCCACCTTGCGTGCCAACCTGCCCGGTTTGATCAGCCGCGTCTCGGCCATGCCGGGTGTCGCGATGCAGGCGATCACCACCAATGGCGTCATGCTGGATCAGTTGGCCGCGCCGTTGCGCGAGGCCGGCATCGCGTGCGTGAATGTGAGCATTGATTCGCTTGATCCGCAAAAGTTCCGGCGCATGACGCGCTGGGGGAACGTGCGCGACGTCTGGGCGGGAATTCAGTCCGCGCAGCGCGCGGGGTTGGGGATTAAGCTCAATGCCGTGGTCGTGCGCGGTCACAACGATCAGCAGGATGTGGTTGATCTGGCGCGCCTGACGCTCGAACACGACTGGCAGGTGCGCTACATCGAACTGATGCCCTTTGGCGGCATCCACGAGTTTCAGCGGGCGCATATTGTGTCGGAAGACGAGCTGCGCGCCACCATTGAGGCGGCGTTGGGGCCGCTACAGATTCAGAACGAAGGTGAGTTGGATGGCGAGGCGCGGGTCTTTCGCTTGCGCGGGGCGCGCGGTTCGCTGGGCTTCATCAGTTCCGTGACCAAGCCCTTTTGCGCAGGCTGTAGCCGCGTGCGTCTCACGGCGGACGGCAAGTTGCGGTTGTGTCTGCTGCGCGACAAGGAGGTCGACCTGCTCACGCCGATGCGCGCCGGTCTTGATGACGCGGGGCTGGAGGCGCTGATCCGCGAGGGGCTGTGGGAGAAGCCCTGGGGCCACGGGCTGGAGCAAAACCAGTTCGCCACGAACCGCGTCATGTCCGAGATCGGGGGATAAGTGTGCGCGCCGTTTGATTGTCTGGCCGCGTGGGCGCGAGGCCATTGTCAGGCTGCGGTCAGCCCGGCAGAGTTTTTGTGCCGACTGCCAAGTCGGTGATTTTAAGCAACGGATGTGTCCCATGCTGACCGTGGCAGAGGCTGAACAACAGGTGTTAGGCGCCACACCGCTAGCGCCGGTCGTATCTCGCGACTTGGATCGCGCGCACGGCGACGTGTTGCGGGAAGCGGTTGTGGCAGATCGTCCCTTTCCGCCCTATCACCGTGTCGCCATGGACGGTATTGCGATTGCCTATGCGGCATGGGTTCAGGGAGCGCGTGTGTTTCCGGTGCAAGGCATCCAGCGTGCGGGCGAACCGGCACAGGCCCTGCGTGAGAAATCCCACTGTCTGGAAGTGATGACCGGGGCGGTGTTGCCGGAAGGCACGGACTGTGTGGTCCCCGTGGAGGAGCTTACGCTGACAGAAGGTAAGGCGCGGCTCGTTGATTCGCTGGCGCTGCAGCGCATGCAAAACGTGCATGCCCTGGGGTCTGATCGGCCGGCCGGCGCGGAACTGTTGTCGGCCGGTACGCTGCTATTTGGTCCGCACTGCGCGGTTGCTGCGGCGGTGGGAATGGCGCAGGTGCGCGTCGCTGCACGACCGCGGATCACGTTGATCAGCACCGGCGATGAAGTGGTGGCGGTGGATGCAGTTCCGCTGCCGCATCAGGTGCGCCGGTCGAATCCGGCGGTTTTGCGCGCGGCGCTCGGCAGGGCAGGGTTTTATGATGTCACCGCGCAGCATGTTCCGGACGATCCGGGAACCCTTGCGCGCACACTGACGGCGGCGCTGCGCGATTCGCGCTTCATCCTGATCACCGGCGGCGTGTCCGAAGGACGGTTCGACCATGTGCCAGACGTGCTGGCGGAACTGGGCGTGGTGGCGCAGTTTCACAAGGTCAGCCAGCGTCCGGGAAAGCCGCTTTGGTTCGGCGTCGGGCGCGAAGGCCAGTTGGTGTTTGGGCTGCCCGGAAATCCCGTGTCCACCGCAGTTTGTCTGTATCGCTACGTGCTGCCGGCGCTCCTGGCGCACCTGGGCGCAGTGCTGTGCGACGCCGATTCACGACCGCGTGCCGTGCTGACGGCGGATGTGACCTTTCGCAAGCCGATGACCTTGTTCCAACCTGTGCGGATATGCGAAGATAAGGCGGGGTTGCGACTCGCCACGCCGGTCCCCATGAACGGATCGGGCGATCTCGCAGGGTTGGCCGCGAGTGACGGGTTTCTTGAAATCTCGCCCGGCACGCCGATGGCGGCGGGGTCTGCGCATCCCCTGTGGCGCTGGAATGATCCGTGCTGCATTGTCAGGCAACCATGAAAAAAAAGTCAGCGCGCAAATTGACGCACATCGACGCGGCGAACCGCCCGCGCATGGTGGATGTGGGGCACAAGGCCGTGACGCGTCGCGAAGCTACCGCGCGGGCCGTGGTGGTGGCGCCGCCTGCGGTGATGAAATTGTTTGTCGGCGGCGATATCCTGGGGCCGAAGGGACCGGTCTTTCAGACGGCGATTGTGGCGGGAACTGGCGCCGTCAAACGGACGAGCGATCTGATTCCTTTCTGCCATCCGTTGCCGATCGATGGCTGCCGCATTTTGATCACGGTCAACAAGGCGCGCGAAATCGTGATCGACTGCACGGTGCGTGTGCAGCACCGGACCGGCGTGGAAATGGAAGCGCTGGTGGGGGCGTCCGTGGCGGCGCTGACGATTTACGATATGTGCAAGGCGGTTTCCCACGACATTCGCATCCGGGAGACGCGGCTGATGCGCAAGCGGGGGGGGCAACACGATGTCGATGTTCCATCCGTTTGAAGTGGCCGTGTGTGGCCATTCGGGCACGGGTAAGACCACGCTGATCACGCGCCTGATCGCCCGGCTGGGGTCGACGATGCGCGTCGGTTATGCCAAGCACAGCAGCCAGGCATTTTCCATGGATCGCGCGGGCAAGGATACGGCTCGGGCAACGGAAGCAGGGGCGACGCGCGTATTTATTTCCAATGACCGCGCGACCGCAATGATGACGACGGCGCCGGTTGATTTTGTGCAGCAGCGCACGGTGTTTGACGATTGTGACTGCGTGCTGGTGGAGGGGTGGAAATCCTCGCCGCTGCCGCGCCTCATGGTGCTCGATGAAGCCGGCGACATTGTGCGCGAACCGCCGGCCGAAAAGGCCGGGCCGGTGCTGGCCTGGGTGGGGGCCGAAGAGAACCCCGGCGCCCGGCCCGGCGGGGCGGTGCCGTATTTTTGCCGCGACGATGTGGCGGTGCTTGCGGCATTCATCATGCAGCACTTGGCGGAACGCTTGCGTGCCACGCCGGTGCATGGTCTCGTGCTGGCGGGCGGGCATAGCACGCGCATGCAGCGCGACAAGGCGGCGCTCGAATATGGCGGGCGGACGCAGTTGGAGCGGGCCTATGAACTGGTCGCCAGCCGGTGTGCGCAGACGTTTGTCTCGGCTCGCGCCGATCAGTGGAGCGACGGGCGCTTTGCGGCGATGCCGCAGATACATGACACGATCCAGAATGCCGGCCCCACCGGTGGAATTCTGTCTGCCATGCGGGCGCATCCGGATGCGGCCTGGCTGGTGGTGGCGTGCGACCTGCCGTACCTCGACGGTGACACCTTGGACACGCTGATGCGTGGGCGGGCGCCATTCAAAATTGCCACAGCCTACACCAGCGCAAACGACGGCATGCCGGAGCCCCTGTGTGCGATTTATGAGCCACGCGCGCGCAGCCGGTTCCTGCAGTTCATGGCGGTCGGGTATCAATGCCCACGCAAAATGTTGATCAACTCCAATGTGCACTTGCTGGCGCTGGGCAATCGCCAGGCGCTGGAAAACATCAATCACCCGGACGAATTCGCGCAGGCCGTGCGGGCCCTCGCGCCAGATGCATGACCATGGCAACGTTTCACGTGCGCTATTTCGCTGTGCTGCGCGAGCAGGCCGGGATCGCGGAGGAGCGCCTCGAGACGCTGGCGACGACGCCGGCGGAACTGTTTCGCGAGCTGGCACGGCGTCATCGCTGGATGCTCGACGAGCGCGTTGTGCGGGCCTCGGTGAACGAGCGCTTTGTCGATATGGGCAGCGCGTTGCGGGACGGGGACCGTGTGGCCTTCATTCCGCCGGTCTCGGGCGGGTAGCACCATGTTTGCACTTTCAGAGCAGCCACTGGATGCCGCGCGCTTGAAAGCGGCCATGGCACACCCGGAGGCCGGCGCCTGCGCCGAGTTCGAAGGCTGGGTGCGGAATCACAACGAAGGGCGGGCGGTGGCGTCCCTCGCGTATGAAGCGTTCCCGGAGCTGGCGGAACGCGAGGGCGCCAGCATTCTGGCCGACGTGCGCGCGCAGTATGGCGTGATCGATGTCCGCTGCGTGCATCGCACGGGGCACCTGCAGATCGGCGAACTGGCGGTATGGGTGGGCGTAGCCGCGCGCCATCGCGATGCCGCGTTTCAAGCCTGCCGCGCGACGATTGATGCGGTTAAGGCCCGCGTGCCAATATGGAAGAAAGAATTTTATATTGATGGCACGGCGGAGTGGGTGCGGTGTGATGCGTGCGCGGCGAATGGGCAGGCGCACATGGAACCCCTCGCCTCGATCCGCTCCCCGGCGGAAAGCGGGCAGGGTGAGGCGGAACGCGAATTCTACCGCCGACAGATCGCGTTGCCGCAGGTGGGTGTTTCCGGCCAGGCCAAACTGAAAGCCGCGCGCGTGTGCGTGATCGGCGCGGGCGGGTTGGGGTGTCCGGCATTGCGCGCGCTGGCAGCCGCCGGGGTGGGACAAATCACGATCT
>JAQCIA010000175.1 GCA_027620105.1 Verrucomicrobiota bacterium
TATGGCCCGGCCGTAGTCCTGGAGGGCTCCCGCCACGATCTCCGACGCCGAAGCGCTCAGGCGGTTCACGAGGACCACCAGCGGGCCATTGTAATAGATGCGCGGATCCTCATCGTCGAGCGGGCGCACCAGAAAGCGCTCCTTGACCTGCACGGTGGGCCCCTGCCGAATGAACAGCCCGGTCATGTCGATGGCCTCGACCAGGGCCCCGCCGCCATTCCCACGCAGGTCAAACAGCACGCCAGAGACGCCCTGCTTTTGCATGCCGGTCAGGATGCGGACCACATCGTAGACCGCGCTGCGGAATCCGGGATCGTCGGGCGAACGCGTGTCCATGCTGCTATAAAAGGCCGGCAGACGCACGACGCCGAGGGTGCGGGGCATGCCGTCAGATCCGATGACATTGTGTACGGAACCGGTTGCAGCCTGATCCTCCAGCTTCACTTCATCGCGCACGAGGTCCACGATTTTTGTCACCGTGCTGCTGGGATCTGTGGCTGGAATAACCGTGAGCACCACGCGCGTGCCCTTGTCGCCGCGGATTTTTTCCACCACCTTGTTCAGCGGCCAGTGTAGGACGTCTTCGCTTGGCGCGGCGTCCTGGCCCACCCCGATGATTTTGTCCCCTGGCCGCAGCCGCTTCTCGCGCGTGTCGCGATCGGCCGGGCCCCCGGGAATCAGGCGGACGATCTTGGCCGCGCCATCTTCCGCGCTGAGCAGGGCGCCAATACCGAAGAGTGAGAGCTTCATTTCGATTTCGAAATCCTTGAGCGCGCTCGGCGTCAGATATGTCGAATGCGGATCATAGGCCTGCGTGAAGGCGGTCAGGTAGCGCTGCAACAAGGCGTCCGCATCGCTGTCTTCAATGATGGTTTGCGCCTGGCGATACCGCTTGAGCAACACAACTTCAATTGGTTCCGGAGGGACCGCGTTGGTGGCGGCGGCGGCAGAAATCTCTTCCTCGGGCCCGGCGGCAACGATCGGGTCATCCCCCTCGGTCAGGCTGGCACCGTTCGTGGGCATTGCGACGACCGCCGTGGCACCCGTGAGGGTGCTGCCCGGGCCCATGGTCACCAGGTCGCTCGGCACCGACAGCAGTGCCGGCGGATTGGAGGGCGTCGGTTCCGAACTGACCAGCGTGGTTATCTTGCCATCAATGAGCGCAGCCTCATTGAGCCCCGCATCCATCGTACTCAACGCCACCACGTTCGAGCTGTCCGCCTGTTCGCGGCTGATCAGCAGGCGCACATACTCATTCTTAATCTTACGCCGCCAGAGGTCATCCCAGTCCGCCGCATCCACTGGCCAGGGGGCGCGTTTGCGTTCCCACATATAGGTCTCGTCCTGCGTCCAGTCGAACCCGGATTCGAGCACCTGCGCGATGTAGTCCACCCGATTGCTCAGCCGCTGCTTGAACGTGTCGAAGACGTCAAAGGCGAAGGAGATATCACCGCGCTTCAGGTCATCATCCAGCGTTGTGGCGCGCGCGCGGAAAGCCTCGATATCGGACTGCAGAAAGTACAGCCGTTCGTAGTCGAGCGAGACGATGAGGTTTGTCCAGGTGCGGCTGGAGATGTCGTCACCCATTTCCATGTGAAGCAGATGCAGGCGTGGCAGCCGTTGCGCCAGGCGCTCGCCGATACTGGCGTGCCCCGGTTGCGGCTCGACGGTGCGCGCCTCTGCCACGCGGCCGACACCGGCGGTGGCCAGCACCAGCAGCAGGCCACCGACCCACGTCCGCGCCCGCCCATGGCAAAATGTTCGCAAAATACTCATTACCAATATGTTACCATCACGCAGGCGCCAGTTGATTGCAATCTGCGTATTTTCACAAAAAAGCCGGCGTGATTACACAAAAAAAGGCAAGGGTGGTCTGCTTGCGAGCACCACCCCTGCCTGGAATACGGATCGGTCGAATCAGGCTCAGGCGCCGAGAACCGACTCCTTGCAAACCTTGGCGACGCGGAATTTCACGACGGTCTTCGCCGGGATGTCGATGACGGCACCCGTTGCGGGGTTACGCCCCTGGCGCGCCTTGCGGTTGACGAGCACCAGCTTTCCGATCCCCGGGATCATGAATGCGTTTCTCGCTTCGGCATAGGCCAGTGTCGCGAGCTGCTCGAGCAGCGTCTCAACCTGCGACTTGGCCAAGCCAGTTTTCTCCGCCAGTGTTGCGATCGTCTGTGTCTTCGTCATGGGCTAACCTCCATCGTTCGTGTCGCGTCCTTCTGCGTCTGTGCAAAGCCACTGCGCTTTCCGGTATTATCGGCGGCGGCCACGTGAAAACAAGCGAAAAATCCCTAAATTTCAAACTATTGTGCGGCCACGCGCCGAGTCAGAACATGCTTACGGGAGCGGTTTGGCGCGGAGCCATTTCCGGCGCATGGTGCTGCGTGTCGTCACGCGCTCACGCCGTGGTGGCCAGCAGCGCGCTCACCAGTTTCGCGCGCAGCGGTGGCGCCAGGGGCGCTTCGCCATCTTCCTGGATGGTGGCGAGCAGGTGACGATCGCCACAAACGCGCACACCGGACACGCCGCCGATTGGAGCGCGTTCGCCGACCGTATCGACGAAGCAAAGAATCGGCTGCACGGTCACCGGTGCGCCGCACGCCTCCTGCAGCAAGGCGCGCAGCGCTCCCGCGGCGTGCTGCACCTGCTCAACCGGCGCCCGCGAAGGCTCGCGGCCATCGACCAGGATTCGTCCGTCAACAATGGTCACCGCGCCAGCCCAGCGCTTGGTCTCAATCACAAACACGCCTGTGGGCCCGATCACCACATGATCCAGATCGCCGGGGGCGCCCCCGCCCCCCTTTGCCGGCAGCCCATGAAACACATCATGCTCGGCAGACAGCATGGCCAGCACGCGCGCCACGCGCTCTTCGCCGCGCGCGCCTTTGAGGAATGAGGCCAGTCCCGCCTGGCTGGCGTTGACCGCCAGCGCCAGGATCAGGGCGAGCATGACGAGGAGAAACCCGATGAAGGGCAAGTCCAGCGGCTGCCAGGGCAGCGCCGCGCGCGCCAGATATCCAGCCGCGCCAACGACCACAAACAGCGGCAACAACACGCGCAGCAGCCCCCGCAGGCGCGGCTGCTCGCCGGGGCTGCCGTGTACACGGGCATAGGGATCGGACACTGTGGGAGCTGTGGCGCGCATGTGATTCGCGCTTTCATAGCCCGCCGCGCGGGCGACTGTCGACCGTTTTCGCCTTTTACGGCGAATTCGCCCGCCCTATGATACCCCACATGCGAGAACGTGATACCGCCGATGTGCGCCTGAGTGTGATCGCGATGGTCATCGACATGCTGGCTGTATTCGGCGGCCTCATGCTTTCGGTCTGGATGCTGTTCGTGCAGGACTGGTTTTCCTTTCTGCTCCGTCGCAATCCCGGGCCGGACTATCTGCGGCAGTATGTGCAGTTCGGCATCGCGGTCGCGTTGGTGGCCGTTTTTGTGTTCAGTAAACACGGCCTGTATGTGCGCCCGCAGACGGGAACCTTCATCAACAAGATTCCGCGCGTGGTGAAAGCCGGCGTGCTCAGCATCGTGATCAGCCCCGTGGTGGCCTTCCTGTTGCAGAACGATGTCCTGCGCGTTGACATCTCGCGCGGCGTCTATGCCCTGTCCTGCGCCACCGTGCCATTTCTGCTCCTGCTGGAACGCTACATCATGTTCCGCATTGAGTGGAACCTCGCCCGCCACAGCCACCGGCGCAACCATGTGCTGATTCTGGGCACGGACGGCATGGCCGTGCGCCTGCAGCGCACCTTTGCCCGTGAGCATATGCTGCGTGCCAAGGTCATCGGTTTTCTGCGCACGGATGCCGGCACGGACGCCAAGGACCTTGCGCCGGAGCAGATTCTCGGCGGGCTGGACGAACTCGACACCATCCTCGTGCGCGAGCGCGTCAATCAGGTGATTCTCACCAGCGCGGATCTGGGCAGCGCGCGCATGCTGGACATCATGCTGATGTGCGAGCAGCGCCTGGTGGCCTTCAACGTCGTGCCCGATCTGTTTCACCTGATGACCACGAGCATGGACGTGCAATCGCTGGATGACATCCCGCTGCTGGGCGTCAGCTCCTGGCCGCTCGATCATTTCTGGAACCGGCTGCTCAAACGCGCGGAAGACCTTGTCGGCGCAATCGCCGGACTGATCCTCACGGCGCCCATCATGGCCTGGGCCGCGCTCCGCATCCGAGGTGAGTCGCCCGGACCGGTCTTTTACCGTCAGGAGCGCTGCGGCGAGCGCGGGCGGAACTTCATGATCATCAAGCTGCGCACCATGCCCGTGGATGCCGAAAAGGAGTCCGGCCCGGTTTTCACGTCGGCGGGCGATACACGCCGGACACCCTTCGGCACCTTTCTGCGCACGCACAATCTGGATGAGTTGCCGCAGCTTTGGAATGTGCTCAAAGGCGACATGAGCCTCGTCGGCCCGCGTCCCGAACGTCCCTACTTCGTGGACCAGTTCAAGAGCGAAGTCGCGCGCTACATGTGGCGGCATGTGTCCCGCCCCGGCATGACGGGCTGGGCCCAGATCAACGGGCTGCGCGGCGAAACCAGCATTGCGGAGCGTGTGAAGTACGATCTGTACTATCTGGAAAACTGGTCCCTGGCCTTCGACTTCAAAATCCTGCTCAAAACCGTTGTCGCCAATCAGAACGCATACTGAGTCGGCGGCGCGGCGACCGTTCACGATTGCCGCGGCATGCGTGCGCGGGTATGTTGCAAGCTGGGTCTCACAAAACATGGCATGACGGAATCAGTTACAGATCTGGCACACAGCGTGTGTTTCTGGTCGGGCGTTTCTTCCTGGATCATTGCGCAGTGTGCCAAAATGGTGAACGGGTTCTTTCGCACGCGTCGCCTGGATTTTCGCTATTTCGTCAGCACGGGCGGCATGCCCAGCGCGCACTCGTCCACCGTGACTGGTCTCGCCACCGCCGTCGGGCTTGCGGAGGGTTTCGGCTCGCCGCTTTTCGCCGTGGCTCTGGCACTGGCATTCATCGTCATGTTCGACGCCTCCACCGTGCGCCGCGCCGCGGGCCTGCAAGCCAGCCTGCTCAACGAAATTATCGCCGAACTGTTCAAGGAGCACCGCCTTTCCGAGCGGAAGTTGAAGGAACTGCTGGGACACACGCGCCTCGAAGTCTTTATGGGCGCAACCATCGGCGTGCTTACGGCCCTGCTCGTCGTCTCACTGCCCTGGTGGCCATGAGGCGCGGGCATCGTTGGATGCATACAC
>JAQCIA010000176.1 GCA_027620105.1 Verrucomicrobiota bacterium
AGCACGGCGCTCCGGCTCGTGGTGGTGCAACCGGATCCGGCGGGACCGACTGTAGCCTTCACCATTCGCCAATCCGCCGCCGACTATGCACAATCACAACAACCCCCCGAACCACGCCCCATCGCTGGCGCAGCCCCCTACCCCGATTCCGTCGGAACATTCTTCGCCACGGACAGCCAGGCCGGTGCCGCCTTCGCCGTGACGCGGGCCGATGCGGCGGCGGATGACATCCAGCGATTTTTTCATGCCGAGTTGCGCGCTGCCGGCTGGCGACCGCTCATCGTCAACCGATCCGCGGCACAGGCGTCCCGCCTCGCGGCTTACGCACGCGGGCCCGAGTTGTGTTTTCTCCTCGTCACGGACTCGCCACCGGACCGCGCCGCGACGATTACGCTGTTGCATAAACGCGCCGGGATGAAATAATCGCCCGCACAGGAAAGATTCATCGCGATGAACCAGAAAATCATTCTCGTCCTCTCGCTCTTGATCGGTCTGCTCGCATTCGGACTGAACATGCACTACCTCCAGACCCGCATGGGGGAAATTGAGAAGGACCGCCGTGCCTTCGAGAAGCGCGTGGAAAAGATTGAAGTCGTCGTGGCCGCGCGCGATGTGCCGCAAGGCATGATCTTGACCCGGGACGATGTTGCCCGCGGCTCCATGTATGTGCTTGAAGTGACCACGCGCTCCGATGTGGTGGAAGCCAAGGATGCGCGCTTCGTGCTCGGTCGCAAAACGCTTTTCAGTCTGAAAAAGGGGGAAGCCGTCAATTGGTCGTATCTGGAAGGCGGCGGCAGAGCCGGGCCCGATCTTGCCACCAGTGTGAGCCACAACATGCGGGCATTGTCGCTTTCCGTTGGCGGCGCCGCGGCCGTGAGCAGCATGATTTCGCCGAGCGACCGCGTCGACGTGCTCGGCACCTTCTCCTTCCCCTCCAAGACGGTCGCGGGCGAAATGGAAACCCTCACCGTCACCGTGCTGCAGGATGTCACCGTCCTTGCCACCGGCCAGCGGTTGGCCAACGATTCCGTTCCGCAGCAGCGTGCCGCGCAGTTGGGCGGATACAGCACGGTGACCCTGGAAGTCACGGCGCGTGAAGCCGAGTTGCTCGTGTTCGCGCAGCAACTGAAGGGGCGCTTAACCCTGACCTTGCGCAACCCCAGCGATGTTTCCTTCGAGAAGGATCTCCCATCGGTCAACTTTGAGAAGCTTGAGGAAAGCCTGCCGGAGTTGAATCAGTATCGCCAACGCCATATCCGCCACAAATCGAACCCATAACAGGCTGTTCATGCAACTGGTCATTCGCCAGCCGGGGCGCGAACCCGTCGTCTTTGCCATCGAGGCCGGCGTGTACAGCATCGGTCGCGATGATGATTGCCTCATTCGCCTTGGCCACACCGAGGTCGCGGATCGGCACGCCATTCTGACCATCGCACCGGAAGGGTCCTGGATCGAGGATCTCGACACCGTCGCCGGCACGATCGTGAACCGCCGACGCATTCACGGGCGTCACGAAGTTCGTGCCGGCCTGCCAGTCGCCATCGGTCCTTTTGAGCTCGTCTTGGAGGATCCAACCGCACGCGCAACGCCGCCCACGCCCATCTCGCCGCCTGCGGCCGCCACACCACCACCGCCGCCGCCCGCCCTGCCCACGCCGCCTGTCCGCGACATACCACCCCCAACGCCGCAATCGTCGCGCCCCAGTTCCGTCGACAGCGATCAGCGTCGTTCGATCAAGCAGCAGATTCAGACGGAACTGGTGAAGCGTCTGGACCTGAAGCGCCTCACGGCCTCCCGCGTCGACCATGTTGAATTGCGCGACCGTGCCGCCAAGACCGTGCGCACCATTGTGGCTGAAGTCACCGGCCGCCTGCCGACCGGTCTGCAGCCGGAGGTGCTGATCAAGGAAATCTGTGACGAAGCCCTCGGCCTGGGTCCCCTCGAAGATTTACTCGCCGACCCGGATATCACCGAGATCATGGTGAACGGTCCGAATCAGGTCTATTTCGAAAAAACCGGCAAACTCATCCGCGCCCCCCAAACCTTCATGAACGATGATTCCGTGCTGGCGATCATCGAACGCATCGTCTCCCCGCTCGGACGGCGTATCGACGAAAGCCAGCCCTACGTCGACGCCCGCCTCCCCGATGGGTCACGCGTGAATGCGATCATTCATCCGCTCTCGCTCGTCGGCCCCTGCCTGACCATTCGCAAGTTTTCCAAAATCCCCCTGACTGCGGACGACTTGATCCGTTTCGGATCCATGACGAACGCCATCGCCCAGCTGCTCGACATCTGCGTGAAGCTGCGCAAGAACATCGTCGTCTCCGGCGGCACCGGATCCGGGAAGACGACGCTGCTGAACGTCCTCGGCAATTTTCTCCCTCCCGACGACCGCATCGTGACCATTGAAGACGCTGCCGAACTACGCCTAGCCCAACCGCATGTGGTCCGCCTGGAGGCCCGCCCCCCCAACATCGAGGGGCGCGGCGCCATCTCAATTCGCGATCTCGTACGCAACGCCTTGCGTATGCGTCCGGATCGCATCGTCGTGGGCGAGTGCCGTGGCGGAGAAACCCTCGACATGCTGCAGGCCATGAACACAGGTCACGATGGCTCGCTCACCACCGTGCATGCGAACACACCGCGCGACGTCATCTCCCGCCTGGAGACCATGGTGCTGATGTCCGGTATGGATCTTCCCGTCCGCGCCATCCGCGAGCAGATTGCCTCGGCCATTCAGCTGATCGTGCACATCGGCCGTCAGAGCGACGGCACCCGCAAGATCACGCGTGTGACCGAGGTCGTGGGACTCGAGGGGTCACAGGTGACCATGCAGGATATCTTCGAATTCCGCCAAACCGGTGTCGACCAGGATGGCAAGGTGCGCGGCGAATTCCGCCCCACCGGTTCCGTGCCCACATTTCTTGAAGAAATCGCCGCGCGCGGCCTGCGCATCGATCATCGTATCTTTGATCCGCAGCGGACCGGGGATCACCCATGACCTGGGTCATCGCCACGCTCTTTGCCATTGCGTTTGGCGGGCTGGCCACCGTGCTGCTCCGCGCCGTAGGCGAAGGGATGGATCGCTACGCCGGCGCCTACTCCCAGCAGACCGCCAAGCAACTCGAGGATGTCTTTCTCTTCATTCCGCCGCGCCGCATAACGGAATTCGGCTGGGCCGCCGCCATCGCGGTCTTTTTCCTGGTCTTCAGCACCGTGGGCCGCGTCACGGATCTTCGCTCCGCGCTGACGGCACTGGCGCTTGCCACTCTCGCCGGTGCCGCGACCTTGCGATTACCGACACTGATTGTCCAGATTTTGCGCAATCGGCGCCTGGCCCGCTTCAACCTTCAGCTCGGCGACACACTCGTGAGCATGAGCAATGCGTTGAAGGCTGGTTTCAGCATTGCCCAGGCCATTGAGGCGGTCGTCCGCGAGGGCGAGAACCCCATCGCACAGGAATTCGAAGTCTTTTTGCAGCAGACCCGCGTGGGCGTCTCGTTTTCCCAGGCACTGCAGAACTTGGATGACCGCGTTGGCAGTGAGGATCTGAAGCTCGTCATTGTGGCCATCGAAACCGCACGCAAAACCGGAGGCAACCTCACCGAGATTTTCGAACAAATTGCCGTCACAATCCGTGAACGGTTGCGCATTGAGCGAAGGATTCGCACCTTGACCGCCCAGGGACGACTGCAAGGCATCATCGTGAGCCTCATGCCAGTCGTCATCGGCTGCGCACTTGTTGTCGTCGACCCGGAAATGATGCTGCCCTTCCTCCACTCCTCAATGGGCGCGACGATCATGGTTGTGGTGGCCCTCTTGATTCTCGCGGGCGGACTCGTCATTCGGAAAATTGTGCGGATCGACGTATGAACCTCACGGCATCAGGCGACTTGCTGCTGATCTCGGGACTGTGGGGCCTCTTTGCCACCGGCGTCAGTGCGTATTGCGCCCGTATGGCTGGCGAAATCACCTACATCACGTTGTCCGACGGTCGCCGCAAGGAACGCCAGATTCCGTTTGCTTTGCGGCTGCTGTTGCCCTTCGCCCGCGGCATGGAAGCACGGATCAGCCCATGGGTTCCCACCAACGCGCGCGCACAGACTGATCGAAAACTTACCGCCGCCGGTTTCGAGGGTGTGATTTCCGCCGCCGAATTCGTCGGCCTCCGCCTTCTGGTCCCCCTGGTTCACGGCACACTCGCCGCGGCTTTCATGACCATGCTGTTCACGGCCTCGGAACGCAACGTCCTGCTCCAACTGCGACTGCCCACCGGCCTGCTGGTCTTTCTCCTTGCCGGCATCTACCCGCACCTGTGGCTACGCGGTGCGATCGCCGAGCGCCATCGTGCGATCCGCCGCGCCCTGCCCTTTGTATTGGATATCCTAACTCTGTCGGTCGAGGCCGGTCTTGATTTCATGACCGCCTTGCAACGGCAGGTCGAACGCAGCGATATTGATGTGCTGAACGAAGAACTGATCCGCGTCATCCGCGAAATTCAACTCGGCAAAACCCGTCGCGAAGCCTTGCGTGACATGTCCCGACGCGTGGACAGCAGTGATCTCCGCAGTGTGGTGAATGCCCTTGTACAGGCCGATGAACTCGGTGTGAGCATAGGCACCATCCTGCGCATCCAGGCCGATCAAATCCGCCAGCGGCGCTTCGAGCGTGCCGAACGTCTGGCCAACGAAGCCCCGGTGAAATTGTTGTTTCCACTGCTCTTCTTTATTTTCCCGTCCGTGTTCCTCATCCTGCTCGGGCCCATTCTGCGTCAGGTTTTTGCAAACGGGCTGTGATGCGAAACTCCAGCCACCGACCGGGTCGCCTCATCCCTTTTGCCTTTCCGCTCCGCAGCATGCCTGCTAACGTTGGGCAGCATGGAGTCGCGTCCACACCTGATCATTGAGGCTGGCCCAGATACGGGACGGGAAATCTCGATCACGACCGCCGAGGGTCTGCGCGCCGGTCGCTCCTCGCGCAACGATATCGTCCTCCAGGACTCCAAAACGTCCCGCTATCACTGTCGCTTTTTCATCAAGCCGGGCGATGGGCTGTATGTCTCCGATCTGGGCAGCGCCAATCAGACCCTCGTGAATAATCAGGCTGCGCGCGAGGTTCGGCTGCATGTGGACGATCGCATCACACTTGGCGACACGGTGTTTAAAGACGTCGACGCGGCGACCAAAGCGCAGCCCTCCCCGC
>JAQCIA010000177.1 GCA_027620105.1 Verrucomicrobiota bacterium
GTCCGCAATTGGAGGGCGAGCGTCCCGCGAGCCGTTCTTGAGCGTATCCCAAACGAGGCTTAAGTAAGCGCCATTCGATCAGATTGCGGAAGATGGCGAGGCCGCCGAGAGCGTCGACGAAGCACACGCTGTAGGTTCAGCCAGAGACGGCGTTGAAGGAGACTTGCTGGCCCGTAGCGCCTGCGCACATCCGTCTGGCCCACGATGATCGGTTCGCACCGACGGCATTCGAATGGTGCCTCCAGTTGCCCCGGAAGGGGGAGGTGTACACGATTCGCACGGTCATCGTTGCGCGGTGCCGCGCCACAGGCGCCACCGGACTGGGGGGCCAGCTCGTCGAGCTTGTGAACCCCATCCAGTCACACACTTGGAACGGTGAGCCAGGTTTTTTTGCCTCCCGCTTCAAACCGCTTGGCGTCGCCGAGCATGCACGGGACGAAGCGAGCATGTGCGTCGGGGCCACGGCCTGATGCCGTGCGGTCGCGGAGCGTGATCGCGTGGGGCCTGGCCTCCGTCAGGTCGGCCTCAGTCAGGTCCGAACATGTCGCGAGCGCCTGTTGCACCACGTATCCGGACGGCCCGGGTGGTCCCCGCTCGCTGGGAGCGGGGCGGGCGATCATGCAGGTTCCGTCGGTGTTTCCGACGCCACGCGCTCGAAGTAGCGGGAGCGGGTGGATTGGGAAGGTTCCACGCAGCGGATGGTGCCGGCATCGCACAGGGCTTGCAGATCTTTGGTGGCGGTGTTGGGGGAGATGCCGAGGATGTCGATCACTTCCTTGCGGGTGAGTTTGCCGTAGCGGGTGAAAAGCGCTTTGAGGCGATCATGGCGGCGCAGGGGTGAGCGGCCCTTGCGCACCATCACATCCACTTGCTCGTCACTCAGCGACCCGTCCGCGCCGCGCGTGGTCATGGGGCGCATGGTGGTGGGGCGCAACAGCTGTTTGGGCGGAACGGCAACCGGCGGCAGGGTGGGGGGCGCGACAGGCGGCGCGGCGAGCGTCGGCGTGGGCGAAGGCGGCCGTGGTGCGGGTGCCCGGTTGCGAACCATCTGAAACCGCAGGTCCAGATCGTCAAAATTGTAGGCCAGCTTGTCGGAATGCATCAGACGCATGCGTTCGATGACGTTGCGCAACTCGCGGATGTTGCCGGGCCAGTCGTAGGCGCGCAAGGCCTCGCGCAAGTCGTCGTTCATGGTGGCGTGCACGCCGATGCGGCGTTCCAGGTCCAGAAAGTGCCGCACCAGCGGCAGGATGTCGTCGCGACGTTCGCGCAGAGACGGGACGTGAATGCCCAGGCGTTGCAAGCGAAAGATCAGGTCGCGGCGGAACCGGCCTTCCTCGGCGAGTTTTTCCAGATCGGCATTGGTGGCGGCCACGATGCGACAGGCGATTTTGCGTGTGCGCGTACTGCCGACGGCGCGAATTTCTCCGGTTTCCATGACGCGCAGCAGTGAGCCCTGCAGACGCGGTGAGATGTCGCCAATTTCGTCCAGCAAGATGGTGCCCTCGCCAGTGGCCTCGAACAGGCCGCGGTTGGCGCGCTCGGCCCCCGTGAAGGCCCCGCGCTCGTGGCCGAACAGCTCGGATTCAAGCAGCGTTTCCGTGATGGCACCGCAATTCACCACCGTGAAGGGATGCTTGCTGTGCTTGCTGACCAGGTGCAGCGCGCGGGCGACCAGTTCCTTGCCCGTGCCGGTCTCGCCGGTGACGAGCACGGGGGCATCCAGATCCGCAAACCGCACCACGGATTCCCGGATTTCGGCGGCGAGTGCGCTCTTGCCGCGGATGATGTTAACGCCCAGCCGCATGGCTTCATCCAGCTCCTCGTCGGCGATGCCGGGCACAGGGGGGGCGGCATCCGTCGGGACACGGTTAGCCGGATCCATTGTCGCATCCTTTACGGACTGCACTTTGCGACGTTGGGCGCGCTTTTCGGCGGAGCGGGTGAGTTCGACGATATCCCCGTGACTCAGTTCGCAAGCCAGCCGCAGTTCAAAGTCGAGGCGCCCCTTGGCGCGGGAGGTTTCAATTGAATTGAGCAGCTCGGCAAAATGATCCACGGCGCGGTTGCGCACGTTCATGAGGCGTTGCGCGCGGGCGATGAAGAAGTCATCCAGGTAGTGGCGATTTCCACGCCCCTGGCGCATCTTAATCAGGCGCAGGGCGCTTTCCCCATGGCCGGCGGCGAGTTCGGCACGGATGAGGTTATAGGAATCAAAGCCGGAGGTCAGAATGGACCCCAACAGGCGATTGGCCTCCACGCGTGCGACGCGCAGGGCTTCTTCGGTGTCGCGGCGCAGGAGGGCGTGGATGACGGCCACCCACTTCAGTTGCTCGCGTTCCGCTTCCGGGAGTGGCGTGAGCGTGGCTTCCGGTTTCAGGTGCATAAGCGCGAGCAAGTCCTGGTAGGGGCGAAAGGGGATGCGCGCGATATCCTTGGCGGCATGCAGGGCGGTCCTGAGGTCGGACATGACCTGCGACGCTTCCTGGATGCGCCCCGTCTCCATGGCGTCGGTGAACTGGACGATCTGGAGGCGACTGATCTTGGTCCGATCCTGGCCCTGCCATCCCAGTTCGTTCATTTCCGCCCGGGCTTCAGAACCGCGCCCCTGCAAGGCGAGGAAAAGCGCCAGTTCCCAGATGAAGGAGCGGCGGCGGGCGGGGGGGGGGGCGATGGTCGTCAGAATTTCCTTCAGGATGCGCTCAGCCTTCGCCTTGTTGCCGGTGGTGTCTGCCAGATTGCTTTCCACGAACAGGGTGGCGGCGACCACTTCCATGTGTGTCTGTTCGTTGAACAGTGAGCGCGAACGATGGATTAAAGCTTGGGCAATGGAGGGGCGACCGATGCGACAGGACAGCTCCGCCCAGGTACACAAAAAGAGCGTCAGCAGTTCCGGGTCCCACCCTGTTAGGGGGACGGTTTGGGCGAGGGCGACGGCGTCCTTCGCCAGCCGCCGTCCCTCGAGGCAATCGTGGAGGAGCAGCATGGCTTGCACGAGCAGGGTGCGCTGCTCATCGCCACCCTCCTGAAGGATGGTCAGCAGTGGCATATCGGTGGTCACGTAGCGCTCAACGATGGCGCTGGACCGCTTCGCCCCGAGGTTTTGGTTGTCAGTCATTATTCACATCATATGTGCTTAAGATGCGCGCATTATACAGTCGATACGACGCATGCGTAAAGGTGAATGTGGACGGCCCTAAAAAATTACACTTTTGTAAAATGTTTGTGTTACGATAGATACGTTTCTATTCACAAATCAGCGTTGACTTGGCACAGGTGTTGCCATACACAAGCACGAAAAGGAAATCCGACCATGACGGAACGTGCTGGATTGCGCGGTTTGGTAGTGGCATGCGTGGCCTTATTAATTGTCTCGGGTTGTCGCGGCCGCGATGGGGCACCTCAAGAACAGGGCGGCGCAAAGCCGGTCCAGCCCTCCGGCGTCGAGGCGCTCGCGTCGGGTTCCGCATCTCCCGCTGAATCTTCCGCTGAGGTCGGGGCCGGGGCATCGCAGGGCGTGGAGGCGCCGGCGCCTCTGCCATCGGAGACCGGTACCGCCAGTGAGGCAGTGACCGGCGCTGGGGGTGGACTTGCGAAACCGGGCGCGGAAGCAACCGGACAAGCGGCCGCTAATCCTTTCATCGGCTTGACCGCAGCGCAACTTCGTACGAAGATGGATGAGATTGTCCGGGAAGAGCAGGCTCTGCCGGAGCGCTTGGCGGATCTGACGCAGAAGTGGAGCGAGGGCAACGCGCCGGCGGACCCAACCGATGCGCTGCGCGAGGCGGACTACAAGGCTTTGAACGCACGGACGTTTGAATTGCTGAATCAGCGAGCACAGCTTGAGATCGCCATGGATTCGCCAACGAGCCCGTGACTTTCAGGACCGGTTCCGGCTGAGGTCCAGTGACCCCAGGGGGCGGTGTCGGACGGTGGAGGAAGAAAAAGAAACGGAGAGGGTTGTTTTTTTGCTGGTCAGGGCATAAGCCTGTGACGCATATTTGTTTTTTTAGTGGTGTCGATGGTGCAGAAGCACAATGCCGATGAAAGACGATAGGGAACACTGCATGCATGATCTCCAAACGCGGTGGTATGGAATTGCGTCGCGAGCACTGATGGCGGCGATGCTGTTTGTTGCGAGTGCGTCACTGTTGCGGGCGGACCCGCTGGTTTATACGGACGACGACGACGACGACGGGATCATCAACGGCATCGAGGACGAGACCGGAACGTTGTCGACCCGCTCGGAATCTCCGTATGTCATGCGCGCGCTGGAATTTTCTGGCGGCAACGCCGTGGTGGCAGATCCTGCTGGGCTCCATGGCGTGTCGAACTGGACGGTGGAAGCGTGGGTACGTCCGACCAACGCGATCAACGCGGTAGACGGCTTCGTTCCGGTGATTAGCCGCCGCGGCGCGGCAGACGCGGAGGGCAGCGGCACAACCTTCGAGCTCGGCTTGTTCGCGACCAACGGCGAGACACGCGCCTATGCGCGGTTCAATCGACCGGGGGTTGTGGATCCCTTCGTTCTAACGGGCGGGCAGGTTCCCCTCAACAATTGGACACATCTGGCAGCGTCTTTCACAAACGCCTCTCCCATCCGTTCAGGGTTCTTCATCCTCTACATGAACGGATTTGAGGCCGTTCGTGGCCAGAACAATTACATGCGGGATGTGGCTCCCACTGCCGGAACTCTGTATCTGGGAGCCACCAACTTCCTGGGCTACTTAATGGAAGTGCGGACGTGGCGCGATGTACGCAAGCCTGTTGAGATCTTCAACAATTTCCGAAGACTCCTGACCTTCAGCACAGAGGCCCGCGAGAACAGCTTCGACGGTACCTCCGGAACCTACGCCGGGAGGCCGACCGCGTCGGCTCTCCCGCCCTTGGTGTCTGAGGATGGCTTCAACCTTTCAAGCGTGGTCGCGCTCCCCGCCCCGGCTTGGACGTTTCAGCGGCATACGTTCTCGATGGAGGCCTACATCAGGATGGAGCCCGGATCGGTGGGGGGCATTATCACCAGACGCAAGCAAAACGTCGGATCCCTGTCAACGCTCGCGGACGACAGGGCGGTTTTGGAGGAGAACGAGGTCTTCAACGACACGGACTCTGCGGAGGGGCCTTGGGCCATCACGGAAAGCATGGAAATTACCCAGGATGGAAATCTGCAGTGCCAGTGGTGGGGGACCCTCA
>JAQCIA010000178.1 GCA_027620105.1 Verrucomicrobiota bacterium
ACGACCGGGTCCTCCGTCCCTTGGGAGACGCCGTCGCGGCAGCCTCCCAGGAGGAGGGCCGCAGCCACAAGAGCGGCAAGCGAGGACCAGCGCCAAACGTCGAAAGCAATCATCATTTCCTTGCTGGTTCCTGTCAGCCTGCTATCGATCGCGATCGACAGTGTTGCCCTGAAAACCAGCCGTCCAACAGATAAACCGCCTGCCCCTTCGCCGCAAGCATTCCCTTCGCGGTGTGGACGCGCTGGCCGCCGCCCCCCCCGCCGACGGCACCCTGCCGGACATCTACTACCAGCGCATGGCCGAGTTGGCGGCGGCCGGCGGTTTTGCTAAACCGGATGCGGAGTGGCGCAGCCACGGCTGGCGAGGGCGGTGAAGTATGAAATACCTTGGTGCATGGCGGGCGATGGTTCTGGCCGCGGCGGGGCTGTGGTCGGCCGCTGCCTGGCTGGGTGCCGCGCTGGCCAATCCCTCCAACAACACGAAAATCCAGGCCGTGCCGCCGGGCAAGGTGACGATCGACGGCAATCTGGAAGCAGCGAAGCCGGGGCAACATGCAGAACGGTATGTGCAGATAAAGCAGCATCCGGCGGGCCCGGTCGTGGCTGTTGCCGAGGGCGATGGGGAGCCCCGGAGTGTGGGGAGCTATAGCGTGCGTGTCTATTCCCATGCGAACCCGGACTTTCCGACGGACGACTTCATCGGTGGAGTTGTGCGCGCTCGCGATGGCGTTGTTGAAGATGTCGTGTTTGCGGACATTGACCATGACGGAAGCGTGGAAGTCGTGGTCGTGATCCGCTCGGTCGGCACCGGTTCCTATTTATCCGCAGATGCGTTCACATTCAACGGCAAGCAGCTTCACGTGACAGCGACGGCTTCCGGTTTGCCCAAGGACGCCGACTGTGTTGCCGTCCTGCGTGAGCGCGTCAAAGCGTCCCCGCTCCCGGCGTCGGAGGACGCGGCTCGCCAACTCACCCGCACGACCAGCCCGCCGTTGGGTGTGACGCTTGATCCACCGACCTATTGGCGGAGTGAGAACGGGGAGCGATTCGTCGCTCGTTATGGTGCATTGTCCGATGGCAGTCTCAGTTTTGTCAAAGTGACCATGCCGGACGGGCAGGAGGCGATGCTGCCGCAAGCGCTATCCGCCTCCGGGGCGCGATTTACCGATGAACGCAATGTCGTATGGTGGGAGCATCAAGGGACGGTACATGTAGATATCCGGCGTGAGAACGGCGAGTGGGACGAGAATCGATGGGAATTGCGACCCGATCCGGTGGGCCGCTGATCTGCTCAAGGGCCCCTTTGGGCATACAAACTGTCCCGGTAGCGGGCATGCTGCCGGGAACATGTATCTGACTCGGGAAGGGAAATCATGAAGACGAAAGCGAGGCGCTAGACCGCCGCCGCAAAACGCTATGCATCGATGAAATTCAACCGGTGCGGCTAAAGCGGTCTCAAACTCCCGGCAGCGCCCGGAGGTCGCGGACCACCGATGGGGATGAACGATTGTTGGAGAGTCAGGGGGCGAGGTTCCCGCGCGCCAGAAATTCACGGTCGGCGGCGACGAGGGGGTATGCTTGCAATTCCTCAAGCGTTGCCCAGGCAAAGGCGTCGTGGGCATGGAGGGTCACCGGGCCCTCCGGTGGCGTGACCGCATAAAATTGAATACACAACGTACGCTGCGTGTCTGCCAGATCGACGGCACCGAGGTATGCGCCGACTTCCGCCTGCATGGCCAACTCCTCGCGCAGTTCGCGTTGCAGGGCCGCTTCCGGCGTCTCGCCCGGATCGACTTTGCCGCCGGGAAACTCCCACTCTCCCGCGTAGCGCTCACCCGGGGCGCGGCGGGCAATGAAATACCGATGGCCGCGGCGCATGACAGCGGCAACCACAAGAATGACGTTCTGGCTTTGGGGAGACAGGTTCATGCGTTGCGCGGCGGTCACGTTCTCATGCGAAGTATCGACGCGCACGGTGCGGCTACTACAGCGCCCAATCTGTGTCGTAACGCCACCGCGCGCGCATTGAAATTCAACGGACGGTGCAGTATACAGGTTGCTTGTACTGGCTGCCACGGTGAATGGGCACACGAGGATGATACGCATGACTGCCAACTTCAGACTTTCCATGTTTGCCTGCCTGCTGATGGGCGCGCTGTCCAACGGTTGTGGAGGCAATCCCGAATCCACGGGCACGATTTCGGAAACGCGACCGGCCGGCGTTGCACCCCAGGTTCCCACGAATTTGACGGCGGCGGATCGCCTGCTGCCGCGCATGCCCGCGACCATGCCGTCTGATCATCCGCCCGTCGATGGGAGCGGCGCAATGGCCGCGACCGTTGCGGTTGCGGGCGCGGCCAGCGCGTTGGCCTGGGAACTTCCGGATGGGTGGACGCCTGGCGCGGAGAGGCCGATGCGACTGGCAACGTTTACCAGCGGCACGGACGGCGTTGTGGATTGTTCGATTACTGAGTTGTCGGGTAGCGGCGGCGGTGCGGCGGCGAATCTGAATCGCTGGCGCGGTCAGTTCGGGTTGCCTCCGCTGGCGGCGGGCGAGTTGGAAGCGCTACCCACGATTCGTCTGCTGGGTCAGGACGCCCCCCTGCTTGAACTCGACGGCGCCTATCGTGGTATGGGCGCGGAGGCGCAGGCGGGCAGCAAGTTGCTCGGGTCTCTGGCGGTGGCGAACGGGCGCACGTATTTCGTCAAAATGGTTGGCCCAGCCGCAGAGATTGATGCGCAGCGCGACGCCTATCTGGCGCTCTGCGCGTCGTTGCACGCGGAGTAGGCGCGAGCCCACGCCGGCAGGTTGCTCACAACACGGTGGTGGAGGCCGGTTCTTTGGCGACGTTGCGCTTGCGCAGCAGGTCAAACTCGGAAACGGTTGTCGTTTCCAGGCTCATCTTGCGCATGGTGATCGCTTCCGTGGGGCACACACGCAGGCATTTGCCGCAGCGGATGCATTCGTCGCTGTCGATCCAGATGAAGGTCGATTCCGACGCCTTGGCTGCTTCGACCTTACCGCGGACGCTCCCGTTGTCGTCAAAGAACAGGCGTGAGATTTTTTTGATGCAATTGCGCGGGGCCACCCGGATGCACCAATCGCAGTGGATGCACTTGTCCTGATTGATCTCGAATTTGTAGTGGCAGAGGTAGCAGCGCGTCGCGTGCACACCGGTCAGCGGTTCGGTGAATCCGGTCTCGACTTCGGCCTGACCGTCGCGCTTGTGCAAATCCAGAACCGGAATACGCTGCGCCTGCTGCAGGTCGTGGTCGCGTACGCGGCCGGTTTCGCCGTTGTTGGTCAGCAGCGACACGGCCACATGCTGCTTGCGGCGCACTTTACCCGTGAGAAACGCATCCACGCGGTCGGCGGCCTTCTTGGCGTCTTCCACGGCGTGGATCACATCGAGACTGCCGGTGTGAAAATCGCCGGCGACAAAAACCTTCGGGCTGGTCGTGGCGTGCGGATCCTTGTCCTTGGCGCGGACGCCATCCGCCATGATTTCCATGGTGCGCACCTGGCCGATGGCGACGATCACGAGATCGCAGGGCACTTCGAATTCGCTGTCGGGAATGCCGGTGATCGGCGGTTTGTGGCCGGGATCGGCCTCGCCGAGCATGTTGCGATGAAAGACCACCGATTTCAGTTTGCCGTTTTCCACCTTGGCGGCCACCGGGGAGACGAGTGTTTCCACCTCGATGTTTTCCTCGCGCATGTCATCGAGTTCGTCGTGGTTGGCGGACATCTGGGCTTCCGTGCGGCGGTACATGATGGCGACGGAGCCTTCTTCACCCACGAGCCGCCGCGCCGCACGGGCGCAGGAACGGGCGCAGTCCACCGCCGTGAAGCCACCGCCCACGATGACCACGCGCTGTCCCTGCATGTCACCGATTTCGCCGAAGTTGTAGCGGCGCATGAATTCCAGGCCGGCGATTTCCGCGCCCGCTGGCATTTCGGCGAGCTTCAGGTCCGAGGGGCGCACGGCACCAGCGGCCACAACGACGGCGTCGTATTCCGCGATCAGCGCCGCCATCTGTTTGGCATCCACGCTCTCGCCGTAGCGCACCGCGATGCCGCTGGCGACGATGGCGCCCGTTTCCGCTTCCACCACTTCGCGCGGCAGGCGAAATTTTGGAATCCCCATTATCATCATCCCGCCCAAATACTTTTCTTTCTCGTATACGGTCACGGCGTGGCCGTAGCGACGCAGTTCGCGCGCGGTGGTCAGGCCGGCGGGTCCGCCGCCGATCACAGCCACCCGCTTGCCGCTATCCGGGAACCAGGGCGCGAGCGGCGAGGGGGGCTTGGTTTTGTAGTCGGCGGCGGAACGCTTCAGGTGGCAGATGTGCACAGGGCCCTGCACGTTCGTCCACTTGTGTCGGCAGCGTGTTTCGCAGGGGCGGGTGCAGATGCGGCCCAGCACGCCCGGGTAGACGTTATCTTCCTGGTTGATCTTGTAGGCCTTGTCGGGATCGCCCTGGGCCAGCGCCTCAATATAGGCCGGCACGTTGGTCTTCGCCGGGCAGGCGGCCTGGCAGGGGATGTCCTTCATCAGGGTGGCGATGTCGCGGGGCGTGTCGCCGACGCCGGTGAACACCGAAAATTCCGCGGGATTCGGCGCACGCTCGTACTGAATGTTGAGGGCGCTGACCGCGTCCGTGAAGGGGTTACTCATAGTCCGAATCCTGTTCGCCGCACGCATTCTGCGAGCGTTTCCTCGCCCTGGCGCACGGTCATAAAAGTGTCCAGGATGCTGGCAACGACACGGGGGCAGTCATCCTTCTTGTATTCGCCGACAATTTTGCCGAACTCGTCGTGGGTGCCGCCAATGCGGATTTCGTAGCCTTCGGTCGATCCGGTCTCATCGCGCAGGCGCAGCCCGCGCAGTCCGATGTCGGTGATGCGATAGGGCGAGCAGGAATTCGGGCAACCGGTGATGTTGATCAGCACCTTCTTCGCGATGACGTCGTATTTCGGCAATTTCACCACATTCATCAGCAGGTCATACATGTCGCGGGTGCGCGACACGGCCATGGGGCAGTAGGTGGTGCCGACGCATGGCACAATGTCCCGGAGGCCATAGTTGCCTTCGGTGGCGAACCCGAGTTTTTGAATCTCGGCCTTGGCCTCGGCCACGCGTTCCGGCAGCACGCCATGAATTTCAATGTTCTGCCGGTTGGTGG
>JAQCIA010000179.1 GCA_027620105.1 Verrucomicrobiota bacterium
ATTATTAAGGTCTTCGTTCCACAGCGTCGGGAGATCTGCCCCCGCACCGTAGAGCGCCCAGCCACCCGCCTCGCGATCGAAGGAGATGCTGTTGGCGCCGTTGGTCAGCGCGCTCGTGGCCCAAAGACGGCCGCTGTTGCCGTAGAGCATGATGAAGGCGTTGACGGGAGTGGTGTTGCAGGCGAGCGTGAGGTTCAGCGCCTGGACACCCGCGCGACGGTAGTCGCCCGCGAATGAGCCGATTGTGGCCTGTGCGGCCAACTCCACGCGGACCGGGGTCGGAAAGCCGGGGTACGGCAGTGACGTCGAGACTTGCCCGCCGTTGAACGTCACCGTCGACTGGCCAACGGTGTTGACGGTATTCCAAGAGGTCGCCGTGGTCGTTGCCGCCGTTGCCGAGTTCGCCACTGCGAGCGCCACCGCGATTCCGAGCCAGCGCGTCACGCCCGTCGCCGAATTCTGTTTCGTCGTCATGTTTATCCACCCTTCCTTTGTACCCTCGATCGTCAACATTGATCCCCGGTTGACCGACTTAGTGCGTCACCGTCACGGATGCGTCGATGCCTGCCTGACGTTTCACCCACATGGAGGATCCCGGTGCGATGCTGCCGGAGGCGGGCTGGCCGTTGAAGCGGTACCAGGCATTCGCCGCGTTGTTCCACCAATACTCTGCGTAGGCATTCGGTGTTGAAGGTGCCGCCACGTAGAGGCGATCACCCTGGGTCAAACGGTCGGGCGAATCGCCAGGACCGTCCTTAATTGGAAGATCTGCAAATGTATCCGTTTCCGGCCAAGTCAGCGCCGTGAAGCCCGAGCGGGGCCCACTGATGCCGTTCAGCGCGAAGGATTCCGTTTGACCAGCCGCCGTGGGCTGAATGGTGCCGCCGATCGCATACACGGTTGTGTTGACGTAGGGATAGAACCCGAAGGTCTGTGGACGGCTGTTTGCCGGGTCGATCATCAGACGGGTGTTGGAGTAGATATACATCAGGTTTTCGTCCGGCGCCGTGGGCGACTGCGGCGGGTCGTAGAAGGCGCCGCTGTTGACTCTGTAAATCGCGAACGCGTCGTTCACGTTCCAGACATAGAGATCATCCCCGTTGACCAAGCCGCTCAGGATGTCATTGCCCAGTGCACCGCTGACGCTCTTGGCGTCGGCGGGGGAGGTGTAGCGTGACGCATAGGCCGCCAACGTGAAGTCTTGCAGCGGCGGGGTTGCCCCGGCGGCATGCTCGTAGACCGCAACCTTGTCATCCGAGGTGCCGACCGCGGTGAACCCGCGGGACACGGCCAGCGCATCGATGTCGGCCTGATTGCCGCTCTCCACGACCACGCTGCTGAGGGCGGTGGCCAGCGTGCTGAAGGCCAGGTTGGATACGAGCTTGGTCATGGCGGACTTGTAGGCGCCCGAGGTGGAATAGAGGTCCCACGTGTCTGTCGCGTAGTTGGCATGAATGATAAAGCCATAGTAAAGGTCGCCGGAGAACTGTGTGGGGCCACCAACATTCCCCCAGCCGCTCGACGTAAAAACCTTCAGTTGTCCGGTCGACGTGATGTACAGCGCACCGGAGGCGTTCGCGCTGGTGACCGATGTGGGATCCGGGTCAAGTGCACCCGCCTTCGCCGGCTTGATATAAACCTGGATCCAGACGTTGTCGTATTGCGGCACGGGGTCAACGGCCAAGGTCACCTTTTTGTTGGTGATTCTCAAACCTTGATCACCCGCACCAGTTTTTTCCGCGCCTCCGACCGCTACTGCCGTCCCGCTACCGACGTCCGTCAGCGGATCGCCAAGGCTGAATCCGCTTTCAAACCCCTGGGCATAGGGAAGAGTTGTAGACGCCACCGATGTCGAGCCGACGGCCGCCACGCCCCCCAGCACCCCGACAATCATCAAAGTTGTGCGTATGTTCATTCGCTACCTCTCCCTCTTCTACGCGCAGCGGAGCTGCCACCCCGCTTCACTGCCGCCTCGTTTCGAACCAAGTTAATTGCGCCCCTGTCACTTCACTGTCCAGCGTCGGATCATAGTGTGACAAACAGGGGGCTTTCTGTCAACGGGAAACAGAGAAGTTTTGACGTTTTTTTTTTTTGGGGGGGTGACTTTACTCTGCGAGATAGCGCACGAGCTTGTCACTCTCCCACAACCCCTTGATACGCTTGCCGTTAGGGAAGATGGAAACCCCCTCCCCGTGACGGGCGCCATCCATGAATTCGCCTTCGTAGGCCTCGCCGCTGGCGTAGACATAGCGCCCGCGCCCTTCCCGCCGACCGTCCGCGAATTCGCCCGCGTACTGCGAACCGTCGGCAAAGACATAGGTTCCCAGACCGGTGCGCCCGTCTTGCGCAAACGCGCCGCGATAGAGATCGCCGTTCGCGAAACGCAGAATGCCCACGCCCTGACGCAGGCCATTCACGAAACCACCGGTGTATTTGATGCCGCTGGCATACAACATGGTCCCGCGTCCCGCGATAACGTCGTTGGCGAATTGCCCCGCATAGCGATCCCCATTCTGGGTGAACAGGCTGCCCGTCCCGCTGCGCAGATCCGCTTGAAAATCTCCTGTGTACTTATCCCCATTGGCATACACAAGCGTGCCATGCCCATGCCTTAACCCTTCACGAAACTGACCGTCGTACCGATCCCCGGAGCGATGCGTGTAGATGCCCCACCCATGCATCACGCCATTCTCCATCTCGCCTTCGTAGTGATCGCCGCTGGGGAAATCCACGACCACAATCTCGCGGCGCGCGCTGCCGGGATCGTAGGCCTCCACATCTTGCACGGCGAAGACGCCCGCGGCCTCGATCCCACGTTCCGTCAATTCGACCGCCTCCAACATGGCGTGCGACGTGGGCATGCGCTCCTCCGTCTCGCCCAAGCCACCGAAATCCGGTAAATCTCGCAACGCCTTGCTCATGTCGGGCATCGCTGGCGGGATCCCGCTCGCCCGTGGCGCTTCAACGGTGTGGATGAGGTCCTCGACCTCGGCCTTGACTGCGGCAATCTTCTGGGCCGCATCGTCGCGCGCGTCCCGTAGTTGGCCATCAATCTGCTCCATGTCGGCCTTGCGTTGTGCATCCAGGTCGTCCACCCAGGCACGAATCTTTTCCAGACTGGCCAGCACGCCATCCAACTCCCGGTTGCGGGTGATCTCCGACGCGCTCACCTGCTTCAGCGTCTGATCGAGCTCCTGTTGCAGGGCCTCCATTTGCGCCACACGATTGGACACGGTGCCGAGCGTCGCCACCTGCGCCGCACCGCGCTCCCGCAGCGTGCCGAGCGCCTCGCCGGTGGCTTCGCGCGTGTGAATCACGTAGATGCCAATCGAGAGGAAAATCACGAGAAAGAAGAGAAAAACGCCCAGCAGCAGTGTCCCCGTCCACACCACCACGCGCCGGTTGCGACTGCGCTCGGCCTGCATGTAGCGCTTGACCTCATCCATGGTCACGCCATCCAGCGGGCGAATCACCGCGTCATCGCCCACACGGGTGAGCACCATCTCGTCGAGGCCCCCGCGCTCCTGTCCGCCGCCACGTGTGTCGCGTTCTGCCATGTATCGTCTCGTCGGAAATCAGCTCGGTGGTGCCGGAATGATAACTTTGGTCACGCGCATGGTGCCCTTGACGCGCTTCCCGGTACTGTCCGGCGCCAGCTTCAAGCGCGCAATCCGGTAGGTGCCTTCGCCGAGCATGACCGTGTGCAGGAAGCGTAAAATCCCCTGCTCATCCGTCTCAAAATCACTGATGTCCAGCGTGTACTCGTCATAAAACTCGGTCGCGCGGGACTCCGGTCCCTTCGTGGCCAGCAGCGCAACGTCAGAATCCGTCGCAATCTGGGCGATTTCTTCCTTCATCGCGTTCTTCGCCTCGGCCGGTGGCAGGGTACTGCCCAGGCTTGGCCCAATGCTGGCATACCGCTGCTCCACCAGGGGCCCGGCCTGCAACATGCTCCGCTGATACGTGAGCGTCTTCAGTTCGCGGGCAATGTCGGCATCCAATCCCACGCATTTGGCATTCAGAGGACCAAAGACCAGCCAATCCAGCAGCAGTGCGAGCACCACCAGCATCATCAGCAGCAGGAGAAATTTTTCGCGCCCGTCCAGGCGACTCATGCGATCAGCCAACATCGCCACCCTCCATCCGGCAGACCACGCGGAATCGGAACCGCCCGCTGCTTTCCTGCTGCGTCGTCCCTTCCTCGCGCACGTCCCTCAGCAGTCCGGATTTCTCGAGCCCTTTGACCAGTTCGCGCACATCGGCGGCCGTCGCCCCGGAACCGCCGACCTGTAAACTGCCGCGCTCATCGTCGAACTCCACGCCGTCAATGATGATGGCGTCGGGCTTGGGCAGCGCCTGGTGGACTGCGTGCAGCAAATTAAACAAGGCCAGCGTCTGGTCGCGGCGCTGCTGCACCACTTCCACGAGGCGCATCTTGCGCTCCATCGTCCGAACCTCGGCCTCCTGGGACACGACCTGCTGCCGCACGTCCGCGAGGCGCGCGTACTTGAAACAGTACCGCAGCGTGCTCCACATGGAAATCAGTACGAGGGTGGTCATGATCAGACAACCCAGCAAATTCAGGGCGCGCGCCTTCATGACGAGTTCCTTGCGCAACCGCACGGACTCCGGCACGAGGCGGAAATCAAGCCGGTCCAGATCGAGCGCCATGCCGCACAGCGGCGTGAGGGACAGCAAATCGTGCGGGGACTCCGCGAGCACGGCAGCTCCCGGTGTTTTGCGAAACATCTTCAGGCAATCGGCGGATTCCACCGGCATCTCGACCCGTCCGCGCAAGGCCGCCGCCAGATCCGGCACCTGGCGCGCGGCGCCGCTGAGCAGCAACCGCTCAACCCGGACCCCCGCGTTTTCGCCGGCAAAGGTTTGCAGGGCATTGAGCACTTCCCGCCCGAGTTTTTCCCGGGCACCGCCTTCGTCCGACTGCAAGGCCGCCGTCCCGATGAGGATGCTGCGCGTATACAACAGGCGATCCTGCGCGATCACGGCAAAGTCCGTAAACCCGGCGTCAACATCGAGCACCGCCACGGCCCCGGCGTGCCCGCCCGCGGGAAAGGCTTTGCGCATCCAGTTGAGAATGCCTTCCGTGCCGACCGACATGGTGGCCAGGGGCACGCCGGCTTCTTCCATGACGCTGAAGCGATTGCGCAACACGCTG
>JAQCIA010000180.1 GCA_027620105.1 Verrucomicrobiota bacterium
TCGGCAATCCGGACAACGAGATTTCCATCCTCGAACTGGCGCAGCGCCTGACGGCGCTCTATCCCTCTGTCTCCGGCAGACCGGTTGGAAAACGGAGCCGCATCGTGACGGTGACTGGCGCCGAGCTCTACGGCCCGGGATATGACGATAGCGACCGGCGCCTGCCAGACATTTCGCTGGCAAAAGAGCTTCTCGGGTGGCAGCCGCGCGTCGGTATCGAAGAGACGCTGGGCAGGACCATGGAAGGTTTCGTGCAACAGTACCAGGCGGAGCCCGGTCAGTGCCATCCATAGGCATCATCATGCCCGCCTACAACGCGGGGCCGCACATCGAGTCCGTCATTGAGAGGATTCCGGCGGACGTGTGGCCCCACGTGAAGGGCTTATGGATTCTGAACGACGGAAGCCGTGACGATGCCCTGGCCAAGGCGGAAGCCCTCGCGAAGCGGCATGCGGCCATCCGCGTCGTCCATTTTGAGACCAATCGCGGCTACGGGGGCACCGTCAGGGAAGGGCTGATTGCCGCCCGTAACGCGGGCGTCGATTTTGCCGTGGATCTCCATTCCGATGGCCAGTATCCTCCGGAATACATTCTTCCGATGGTGGAGCGGGCGCAGACCTGCGGCCTGGATATCCTGCAGGGGTCGCGGCACGCCGGCCACGGGGCGTTGCAGGGAGGCATGCCGCTCTACAAGTACGCTGCGGGGAAGGTCCTGACGGCGCTGGAGAACAGGGCTTTCGGGCTCTCGCTAACGGACTATCACAGCGGCTTCATCTGTTTCAGCCGACGGGCCCTCCACACTGTGAAATTTGAGCAGTTGAGCACCAGTTTCGATTTTGACTTGGAATTCATTGCGTGCGCCCGCACCGCGGGGCTCTCCATCGGCGAGCTGGCCATTCCAACCCGGTACGCTGGCGAGGTGTCTTATCTCAACCCTGTCACGTACGGATTGAGGGTTCTGCGAACCGTGGCCCGGTATGTGACCGGGCATTACAGGGCCTGCATTGTGCCGGCTGAGCCGAAGTGTTGATGCCGCTGACTCGGCGCCTGCGCCCGACCAGGGAACATCTATGCACGGTATGGCAATTGCGGTAGGGCGCGCAGCATCGCTATCAAGCGAAGACAGAACGATGCAGTTGGCGCCTCCACTTCAAAAAAAGGGGCGCTTCCGGGTTTAGCGTGGGATTCTCTATTGATGAATGGCGCTGGGTGAGCCAGATTGAGTAGACGGATCGGTTAAGCGTATCCGAGTATGTGCCGCGGTTAAGGGTGCGCTTAAGTGTCCGAGGAAGTGTAAGGAGAGCGCGAAGCACACGCTTAACCGGATACGCTTAATCGACCCGCTTAACCGGCCTTCGGCGTGTGTACGAGTATGTGTACGGATCCATTCGCAAATCCTCCTCGCACGCGTTCCATCCCCGAGCCCCGCGGAGCGCCTCCGGCGGGATCGGCGATTCAGAGCGTGCGAGTATGAACCGCGAGTCAGGCCCTCCCCTCGTACGCTTACACCTACTCGTTCACGCCTATCGCTTCAATCTTCGGCTCTTTACCCAATAGAAAATCCCCCACTGTTCCCGGAATCCAATATGAAGATGTGACCCCGCGCCTCCCACGGGGACGGGGCGGCTGCGGGCGATACGCGGGGAAGGTGGCGCGGGCGTGTTCAGGCTACGGGAGGGGATGCGAGGTATTTCTTTACCGTGCGTGCGTCGAGGGCCAGCAGGCGGGCGGTTTCCGCGTAGTTGCGGGTGCGGGCGTGCACGCGTGCGGTGTAATGGCGCAGCAGGGTATCGGCGGTCCAGTTGCCGGCCTCAATCTGCTCGGCGAAGGTCGGCGTCGCAACGGTTCGTTCCGGGTAATACTCCCCGTGCACCATGATGTTGCGCACGCATTGTTCCAGTTCGCGGACATTGCCGCGCCAGGCGTAGGATGATCCGAGCGTCTTGTCGATCCACTGGCAGGTTTCCGCCGTCAGCGCTTCGGCTTCGGCGTCGCCTGCCACCTTGCGGGCGATGTGTAGGACGAGGGGCACCAGCTCCACAGGGCTATCCGCGAGGAGGGTGGGCAGCGCCACCGTCAGAATCCGGTCGGCGCAGAGCCGATAGTAGAAGTCTTCCCTCAGCAAGCCCTGCTGGATCAGTTCTGCCGGATTTCGGTTTGTGGCGGCCACGATCTTGCCTTCGAACTTCCGCAGGCGTGTGTCCCCCAGGCGGTTGAAATGCCGGATTTCCAATACGCGCAGGAGTTTGACCTGGATGGGCAGGGCGACGTCGCCGATCTCGTCGAGGAAGACCGTCCCGTTAGGGCCGCAGGTTTCCAGGTGGCCCGGGTAGTCGGCGAGGGCGCCGGTGAATGCGCCCTTACGGTGGCCGAAGAGCTCCGATTCGATGAGCGTCGGCGAGAGGGCGCTCAGGTTGAGGGGGTGGAAGGTGCGCAGGAAATCCTCTTGGAAGCGCTGCGTGCGCGGGTCGAAGGGGATGAAGCGTGAGAGCGCGATGGCCCGGGCAACCAGTTCCTTGCCGGATCCGGAGGGGCCCGTGATCAGGGTGATGATGTCGCTCATCCGGTCCATGAGCGCGCGCAGGTAGCGCTCGGCGTCGTGCGTAAAGATCGAGTGCCAGACACGGGCTCTCAGGCGCATGGCGGCCGGCGAGGTACCGAGGATGAAATGGAAGATATGGAAGAAGGCGCGGCGGATCTGGAAGCCGAAGGCGAACATCCGCTCGTAGGTGTAGCAGCTCTGGACGGTGTGGCCGCCGGCGTTCAGGTAGGTCAGGGTCTCCCGGCGGGAGTCCTCGTAGAAATCCACCACGCCGTCGCCGCTGCCGCGGGTGTGGGCCTCGCGGATGAATCGGTCGAATTCCGCGCGATAGCGGTAGTACGTGAAAAAGCAGATGAAATTAAAATAGAGCGTCGCCTCCTCGGCTGAGGCTGGCGGGCGGCGTGCCAGGTTGGCGCGACAGCGGTCGGCGGTGACCTGCACCCGGCTGAAGAGCGCGGCGAGGTTGGCGTCTTCCACGCGATTGGCGACGTACACGTTCCAGGGGCGCGATGAGGCGCTGTAGGTTGCGCCGAGGGCCTCCCGTTCCAACTCCGTCCGCTCCGGTAGAAGGTGATTGCAGAACATGATCCGGTTAACCGTCTGCACGAAGGCGAGGTCCGCGGCTGGGATGATGCCCACTTTCATCGGCTCGACTGTAGACCAAAACGGGCGATGCGACAACATTTTATGTCCACATGGATGGCATTTTATGCCCGATAATCCAGACGACGGACAGGTTTTAGAATGCGTTCGTATTTATAACGTGTTGCCAGCAAACGGGATGAGGTGATGGCGCATTTCTGGCATGCAGGCTGCTAAAGTCTGGTTTGTAGAAAAGGAGGCGACCGCCATGAACAGGAAATCACTGCCGAGCGCGCTGGGTTGGATGCTGGGTCTGTTGGTCACCGCCGGATGTGCGACACATCCTGCGTTGAAGGGTTCGCCATTTTATACGGGCGATTATAAAGTCCCGCGTTCGGGCGAGTCCCTCGACCGAATTCCCAGTTGGCCGCTTCTATATTACAACGCGCCTGTAACGTCAGTGTTGTGGCCATTGTATGAATCTATTCAGGATGAGAGTATCGCGGTCCGCCCCTTCTTTTCCGTTCACGGTCTGTCCGAGCCCGCCAAGCGCGAGTGGAACGTGCTCTGGCCGTTTATCCAGCATGATGCCGCAACGGCCTCTGGCCACGCAGGGCCTGTCTTCTGGGGCGAGGACTACGCGGTGGGCTTCCCGCTCTGGTGGCGCTTCCGCGATGCCGAAGGAGTCAGCGACTTGATGCTGCCGCTTTGGTGGTATGACCGCGAAGGTGACAGGAAACGGTTCTACACGCTGCTCGGGGGCGGTTCCAGCGAAGGCGCTCACGGCAGCTGGTTCGCCCCGCTTTTGCTTTCCTGCGGCAGCTATGCGCCGGACCATTCGAGCACCTGGCTGGCCTGGCCGCTAGCGCACTGGGGCCGCAAGGGTTCCAACACGAGCAGTCACCTCATTCCGTTCTGGTACAGGGACTCGGAGTCGGGCGTCTTTCTCTCCCTGCCCTGGTGTTCCTGGCGGAACTCGGAGGGTGTCAATCTCGTCGTACCGCTTCTGCTAAGCGGCGGTTCGGCTGACAACCAAGGTAACGGGTCGTTCTCGTCGCTCGCAGGGCTTTACAGCCACTCCTGGAACGCCGAAGGGACTGTGACGGATGAGCTAATTCCGTTCTACTTCTACAAAAAAGACGAGTACCTGTATTCGTTACTCTTCGGCTTCAAAAACGAAGGGGAAGACCACTTCGCCTACTATTGCACGCCGCTCGTCGGCTCCAGCCGCCACGGTCCCGTCGAGAAATCCTGGGCATTTCCGGCCTGGCATCGCACAGCAAACGCAACCGCACAAACCGCCAGCGGGCACTTCCTCTGGTCCACCTGGCGTTCGGGGCCAAATTTCAGCCGCGGGCAGTTCTTTCCCTTCTGGGGACACGCAACCGTGGCCAGCGACGAATTCGCATATACCAACAGCAACACATCAGCGATGTGCTGGCTCTACGGGTCCAGTCACGATCAGCGTGCGAGCCATGCTGAGTCCGCTTCCTATCTTCACCCCTTCTGGTTCCAGAAAACCACCACACAGGCGACTGGTGAATCCTTCAATAAAAAAGCCGCGCTTCTCGGCCTGTTTCACTCAAAGCGGGAAGTCACGCGGGATGCGGCCGCTCCCGGCGGATTTAACGACTACACCCGTAAAAGCTTCATGGGTTTTGCGTGGGTCTCTAAGAATCTCAATGGCGACGTCTCCGTCGATTGCTTCCCGGGTGTTTCCTACGATAAGAATAAGGACGGCTTCACCCAGACCGCCTGGCTCCGGCGGACCGTCCGCTGGCAGCGCGCCGCTGATGGCAAACGCAGGCTGGATATTCTTGGGATCCCGGTCATCAAGGACTGAACCGAAAAGACGGTTTGCATTCCGCGAATGTCGTGGGCATTGGGGTTAGGGCCCTATTATTCTGGTTCTTCCGACTTTCCCGTGGGATTTTTCATTGGCTCTTACGGACGTCGCCGGTATCCGAAGAGATCCGAGTGTACGAGTATGTGTACGGATCCATTCGCAAATCCTCCTCGCATGCTTTCCATCCCC
>JAQCIA010000181.1 GCA_027620105.1 Verrucomicrobiota bacterium
GCCAACGATTACGTCGGCAAGGGACTGTCTGGCGGCTCGATCATCGTCTACCCGCCCAAAGCGTCCAAATTCGTGGCCGAAGACAATATCATCATCGGCAACGTCGCACTCTATGGCGCAATCAAGGGGCGCGCCTTCTTCCGCGGTCGCTGCGCCGAGCGCTTCGCCGTGCGCAATTCCGGCGCCATCGCCTGCATCGAAGGCGTTGGCGATCACGGCTGCGAGTACATGACCGGCGGCCGCGTCGTCGTTCTCGGCAGCACCGGTCGCAATTTCGCCGCCGGCATGTCCGGTGGCATCGCCTACGTGTGGGACCCTGATGCGCGATTCCCGAAGAACTGCAACACATTGACCGTGGACCTCGATGAACTGGACGACAAGGATGCGCTCGAACTGCGCAGCATCATCGCGGAGCACCGCACCGCCACCGGATCCGCGGTTGCGGACCGCATCCTCGGCAACTGGAAACAGGCGGTGCGCCAGTTCGTCAAAGTCATGCCCATCGATTACAAACGCGTCGTGAGTGATCGCATGGCCTATGACGAGGAAATTGAATCGCCCATCCTGACCCCCGAAACTGTGGAGGAGGCTATCCGTGGCTGATGCAACCGGTTTCATGAAGATCAATCGGCAGGCCGTGCCCTATCGCCCGGCCCTCGAGCGCATTCACGACTCGAAGGAAGTCCTCACCAAACCCACCGAGGAACACCTACGCCTGCAGGGTTCACGCTGCATGGACTGTGGCGTTCCCTTCTGCCAGTCCGGCACGGGTTGCCCGGTCTACAACCTCATTCCCGAATGGAACGACCTGGTGCATCAGGGTCGCTGGCACGACGCCCTCGACCGCCTGCACCGCACCAACAACTTCCCGGAATTCACGGGCCGGGTCTGCCCCGCCCCCTGCGAAGGCGCCTGCGTCTTGGGCATCACCTCGCCCCCCGTGACCATCAAGAACATCGAGAACGCCATCATCGACCGCGGCTTTGAAAACGGCTGGGTCATTCCACGCCCGCCACCCATCCGCACCGGCAAGACCGTCGCCATCATTGGCTCCGGTCCCGCCGGCCTCGCCGCCGCCCAGCAATTGAACAAGCCCGGACACCTGGTCACCGTCTACGAACGCGCGGATCGCATCGGCGGTCTCCTCATGTACGGCATTCCGAACATGAAACTCGACAAGGCCACCGTCCAGCGCCGCATCGACACCCTCATCGCCGAAGGCGTGCGCTTCGTCACCAACGCGGATGTCGGCCGCACCGTGGATCCCAAACAACTGCGGCGTGAACACGATGCCGTGATCTTCTGCACCGGCGCCACACAGCCGCGCGACCTGGACATACCCGGCCGCCAGCTCAAGGGCGTGCACTTCGCCATGGAGTTTCTCACCGCGAACACGAAGAGCCTACTGGCCGGTGAAAGCAGCCCGATCTCGGCCACGGGCAAGCATGTCATCGTGATCGGCGGCGGCGACACCGGCACCGACTGCATCGGCACATCCATGCGCCACGGCTGCAAGTCGCTGGTGAACTTTGAACTGATGCCCCGCCCCCCAGACCAGCGCGCCCCCGACAATCCCTGGCCGGAATGGCCGAGGATTTTCCGCGTGGACTACGGCCACGAGGAAGTCGCCGCAAAGTTTGGCAAGGATCCGCGCACCTACGCGATTCGCACCACGGAATTCGTGGACGATGGCAAAGGGAACCTGGCTGGCGTGAAAACCTTGAACGTCGAATGGTTCCGCAAGGACGGCCGCTGGGACATGCGTGATGTCGCCGGTAGCGAAAAGACCTGGCCCGCGCAGATTGTCATGCTCTCCATGGGCTTCCTCGGCCCCGAGCATTATGTCTCCGACGCCCTGGGCATTGCCTACGATCCGCGCAGCAATTACAAGGCGGACCACGGCCGCTTTGCCACGTCCATCCCCGGCGTCTTTGCCGCCGGCGATTGCCGCCGCGGCCAGTCCCTCGTCGTCTGGGCTATCAACGAAGGCCGCGGCGCCGCCCGCGAATGCGACCGCTACCTCGTCGGCGCAACCGATCTGCCCTAGTTGCGCACACATTCCTGGACCACCCACCTGGCGCGCGAGCGTCCCGCGCGCTACCCACCGTCCTGTCAGTAGACACCATCGCGCGTGACGCCCGACCATTTTCTGTGTAAGCATATCCTCGCGGACCGAGAATCACCCTTCAGCGGAGCCGGACCATGGACGACCTATTTGGCGAGATCATTAAACGCATCGGCGAGGACCCCGCCCGTGAAGGGCTCGCCAATACCCCGGAACGCGCCGCCAAGGCCTTCGAGTACCTGACCCGTGGCTACAAACAGAATGTCACGGAAGTCATCAACGGCGCATTATTCGAAACCGATAGTGACGAAATGGTGATCGTCAAGGACATCGAGCTCTACTCCCTCTGCGAACACCACCTCCTGCCCTTCTTCGGTAAATGCCACGTCGGCTACATCCCCAATGGAAAAATCATCGGCCTGTCCAAGATCGCCCGCATCGTGGACGTCTTCGCCCGCCGCTTGCAGGTTCAGGAAAACCTGACCCAGCAGATCGCCCGCAGCCTGATGGATCAAATCGGCGCGCACGGCGTGGGCGTGGTGATCGAAGCCCGCCATCTCTGCATGATGATGCGCGGCGTGGAAAAGCAGAACTCCGTGATGAAAACGTCCGCCATGCTGGGCACCTTCCGCTCGAGCATCAACACCCGCTCGGAATTCCTGACCCTGATCACCAGCTGACCGAATCTGCAGACGCGCTTCCTCAGACCAGCGCGCTCAGCAACCGCCTGGCCAGCCGATTCATCTTGTCCAGTTCCGGGAATTGCTTTTCCAGCACCCGAAATGCCCGCGGATGATGCAACAACCGCGTGCCGCGCCGCTCTCCCGGCACCACCGCATGCAGCATTTCGTGGAAGACAATATACCGCACAAACGCCGCCGGCACGCGCACGTCATCCAGCAACGGATGCACCCGCACGGTACGCGTTGTGGCATCCCATGAGCCGTAGCGAATCGAACGTCCACCGCCCCAGCGCAAACGACGGCGCCGTGGTCGTGAACGGCCCCACCCCACCCGACACTTCACCCGCCCATTGAAGAACGTGTCGTTCACTTCCTTGGCAATGGTCGCCAGATCCCAGACGCGCCCGCACGATTCAAGCGGTGGAATACGCTGCGCCTTGCCCCGCTCAACATGCCTGGCCCGCGCGAACGCCGATACCACGCTCCAATCCGTCCGTTTGCGCGTCTGGAGATAGCGCCGCAGCGCCTGGATCACGTCATCCGGCGCGCTGAGAAACATCTCCTGCAACCGCAACACCGCCCGCCCCCGCGACACAAACCGCACCGACGCCAGGCTCACACGGTTCTGCGTCATCACCAGCTGCAACCCGCCATCCAGCCCCTCACCAAGTAGGCAGGACAGTTCCGCTTCGGTCCGCATCGTTAACAAGGAAAGTTCTGCCGTAATCACAGGATCAGTTCACGCCGTTTCATGCAACACAGTCGAGAACTGCATGGCGTTGCGACCAGCGACAACTGCCTGCCTGGCAAACCCCTTCGCGCGTGTATCCACCGTCCGGCGTCCATATCGCAGACGCTGAACGCGCGACGCGGCGCCTTGCTCCGGTTGACATCGGACGCGTGCAGGACGCTGCTCGATCAGCGGCTTCGGAATCCGAACTTCTCGCGAATTTCCGATTGCGATCAATGCCGTCTTCATGCTTACAGCGTCTACACATTGTGGATGCGCGTCAAGACCGGCTCCGGTGCTCGGAACTCACGCAATTGTCATCTTTTTGAAACAACGTTGTTCGCGGAATTCGATTTCCCTCCGTCATGCTGCGCCGATGCTGCCCTGTAACCGTCTTTTGATACAACGCGACCGGGAGTGATACAGGGACGTTTTCCTCATGCCACGCGCTTTTCCCCCAACATCCTCCTGATCATGCCGGCACCGCCGGCAAACGCCCGCCTGAATTGCACCGCAAATTCCGTTGAAACTGCGCGCCCGAGCCGATACGCTTCGATTCACTGCGCATCGAAGACGAAGAAAGGCATCGTGTGAGCGGGTTGTGGGTATCATCCATTGGTAAGAAGTTTGTTTCGGCCATCACCGGATTGGGAATGGTGCTGTTCGTCATCATTCACCTGATCGGGAACTTCACGCTCTTCATCGGTTCAGAAGCGTTCAATGGCTACACCTACTTTCTCGAACACCTGATGCATGGGGCCTTCGTCTACATCGCCGAAACCGGATTGCTTCTGTTCTTTCTCTCGCACATCGTCGCCGGCATCTCCGTATCCCTGCGGAAAGGGCGCGCCAGGGACGTGGGCTACGAAGTCGTGGGCAACGCCGGCGGCCCCAGCCAGAAGAGCACCGCTTCCCTCTCCATGATCCTCTCCGGCATCGCCCTGCTCATTTTCGTGGTGGTGCACCTCTTTCACTTCAAGTTTGGCCCCGGCGAAGCCGAAGGCTACATCACCGTGGTCGATGGCACCCAGGTCCGTGACCTGTACCGCCTCGTGATTGAAGAATTCAACAAGCCCGTGCCCACCTTCTCCTATGTCGCGTTCATGCTGTTTCTGGGCCTCCACTTGCGGCACGGCATTGCCAGCGCATTTCATTCTCTCGGCGTCGCCTCCCCGCGCCTCACGCCCGTCCTGCGCGCCGCCGGCGTCCTGCTGGCCGTCCTGCTGGCCGTCGGTTTTCTGTTCCTCCCCCTCTACATCTACGCCTTTGTCGAACCGACCGCAGGGATCATCGCCGGGGAGCTGACCGTATGACCGCCTCCGCCGCCAGCCTCAACGCCGGCATACCCGACGGCCCCCTCGAGCAGAAGTGGGATCTGTTCAAACAGCAGGCCCGCCTGGTTGCACCTGCCAACCGTCGCAAGTACACCGTGCTGGTCGTCGGCACCGGACTCGCCGGAGCCTCCGCCGCGGCCTCGCTCGCGGAAATGGGCTACGTCGTAAAATCCTTCTGCATCTCCGATTCGCCGCGGCGTGCCCACAGCATCGCCGCCCAGGGTGGCATCAACGCGGCTAAGAATTATCAGAACGACGGCGACAGCGTCTGGCGCCTCTTCTATGACACCATCAAGGGCGGCGATTTCCGGTCTCGCGAGG